>CAZOLL010000068.1:0-10373 GCA_964580365.1 uncultured Phycisphaeraceae bacterium | reverse complement strand
AGTCCTCGCTCTTGATGCGACCGATCTGCTCCTTGCCGTCCTTCGTCTTCACGACGTCGTCCTGCGCGCGCAACGCCGGCGCGACCAGCAGGAAGGCAAGCGCGATCGCGCCGGTCCGGATGCTTCGGGCCACTGTCATCTCGATTCGCTCCTCAGTCTCTCGCGTCACTTCTTGAAGACCTTCTTCGCCAGCTCGGCCTTCAACTCCGTGAACAGCTTCTTGTAACCGTACTTCCCCTCGTCGAAGTCCTGCGTCGTGCGCTCGACGCCGCGCAGGGCGACGTCGGCGGTGTCGTAGTCGCCGCGCTCGAACAGCGCGCGCAGCTGGTGGTACTTCGCGTGCCACCACATCTCCGAGGTGTTGTCGTAGGTCGCCAGGATGTCGTTGAAGATCTGCGTCGCGCGGTTCAGCTTGTCGCTGTCCTTCATCGACTTGCCGACCTCGTACTCGGTGACGCCGGACTCGAGGTAGGCGAAGATCAGCTCGGGCTTGGCGGTGATCACCGCGCGGTCGAACTTCTTGGTCTTGGGGTCGACGAGGCGCTCCTGGTCGAACAGGCGCCCATACGCGCCCGACGCCTGGTCCCACTGTCCGAGGAACCCGTAGCAGCGCGCGAGGCCGATCAGCGTGCGGTACGAGGCGGAGGTCGCCTGCGCGATCTCGTAGAGCTCGGCGGCGTTCTTCCAGTACTCGCGGTCGACCGCCTCCGGCTTCTCGGGGCGCCAGCCGACGAACGAGATCTGCGTGTCGGGCAGGTGATTGGCAGAAAGGCCCATCGCGTAGAGACGCTGCGCGATCTGCTCCGTGTCGTCGCCGCGGCCGCCGGCCTTCTGGCGGGCCTTCACGCCGATCACGTAGTAGCGCATCGAGCGCTTCCACAGACCCGAGGCTTCGTCGGGCGTCTTCTCGTTCACTTCGATGGCGCGCTGGTCGAGCGCGCGCGCGAGCACGCCGGCCGCGGTGCCGATCGCCTTCGAGTCCGGCGACTTGGCGATGAGCGCTTGGAGCAGCTTCTCGGCCTCGTCGAGCTTGCCGAGCGCGCGGAGCGCTTGGATGCGCAGGCCCCACACCGTCGAGACCTTCTGTTCGTCGGCCCCGTACTTGTCCTCGAGACCGGCGAGCGCCTCGATGACCTTCGCTTCCTGGCCGCCGCCGGCGAACAGGTAGAGGTTCGCGAGCGAGACCGGGATCTCGAACGAGTACTTCTCGAGGCGCCCGAGCATGTCGCGGTCGAGTGTCTTGGTCGTCGCGGTCTGGACGATGCCGACCGACTTCTTCAGCTGTGCTTCCGCGCTCGCGACGATCGACTTCACGTCGGCGGCCTTGTTCGCCTTCGACGTCTTCACCGCGTGGCGGAACAGGCAGTAGCCGGCCTTGTACTGCGCCTCGGCGTACGCCGGCGCGTCGGGCAGCACCTTGAGGTAAGCGGCCGCGGCCTGGTCGAACGCCTCTTCCTTCTCGAACCCCTTCGCTTCGTAGAGCTGCGAGGCGGCGGCGGCCGGGTGCGTCGGGTACTTGCTGATGAGGAGGCCGAGCCGGTCGTCGAAGCGCTTCTTGTAGAAACTGAGCTTGTCCTTCGCGTACATCGACTGGTAGCCGTCCATCGAGGCGGCGATCGCGTCGGGCGCGCGCTTCGCCGTGGGGAATCGCTCGGCAGCGGAGTCGAACGCGGCGCATGCGTCGAAGACCGACGACTCGCCTTTCTTCCGCAGGATGACCCCCATCGAGATCATCGCCTCGCAGCCCCAGTCGGCTTCGTTGGCGCCTCCGCGCGCGGCCTCGAGCGCCTGCGAGCAGACGGACAGGGCCTTGTCGAACTCGCCCTTCTCCATCAGCGATTCGGCGACCTGCAGCAGCTTGTCCGCGCCGAGACCGTTCGCCGCGCCAGCGGAGGTGACCGTCTTGCCGAGCATCTCGTGCGCGCGCGCGCCCCACGGGCCAGTTGGGTCGGCGTCGGCGATCTTCTGCGCGACTTCGGACGCGCCGGCGGAGTCGCCCGACGCCATGCGCGAGTCGAGCTCGGCGGAGAGGAGCGCGAGCGCCTGAGACGCCTGGAGCGCGTCGTTCACCGTCGCGAAGTAGTCCTGCGAGGTCGCGATCGCGTCCTTGTGATTGCCCTGCTCGGCGAGCATGCGCGCCTTCTGCATGTACGCCTTCGAGATGACGTCCGCGGCTTCCGGCGCGACGTTGTACTTGCCGTTCGAGTCCTGCTCGAAGTTCTCGCGCAGGCGGATCGCGTCGTCGAAGTCGAGGAGCGCGTCGTCCTTCATGCCGAGGGCCTTGTGGATCAGGCCCTGGAAGATCATGCCCTCGATGCAGACGAGCTGGTCGCTGTAGTCGAGTCCGAAGCGCTGGAACGCCTCGAGCGCCTTGTTGTACCGCTTGGCGTCGGGCTCCTTGTCGGTGCTCGTCAGCTGCGCGTGGAAGAACTGCACCTTGCAGAGGTCGTACGCCGCCTGCATGTAGCGCAGGTCGATCGCCGGGTCGTCGCGCTTGGTCGCGAGCTCGGAGGTCAGCGTCTCGAGCTGCTTCTCCGCCTCCTGGAACTGAACGTTCCCCTGCTCGCGCAGCTCGATGTACTTGTTCGGATCGGTCTCGGTCTTCATCACGACGAGCAGGGACTCGCCGAGGACGCGCAACGTCTCGGGGAGCGACTCGCGGACGACCGCGGCCTCGGCGCCGGTCGGGTTCGCGTTCAAGAAGTCCTGCTTGCCGGCGACGACCGCGAGCACGAGGTCCTTCTTCTTCACCGGGTCGGTCTCGCGCTTCGCACTCTCGAGCTTGAAGTCGAGCGCGAGCACCTTGACCTGCGCGAGCTCGTCGGACGCGACGTCGGGCGCCTTCTCGATGGTGGCGCACAGGCCTTCGGCGAGATCGGCGTAGCCTCGGCGATACAGCTCGCGCGCGAACGCGGCGTTGTCCTTGGCGAGGATCGCCGCGCTCTGGCCGTGCGCCGGAGCGGCGAACGCGAGCAGCGCGACGACGACGAACGAACGACCGAGCATCTTTCGGATCTCCGGGCTCACTTCTTCTCGGTGGGAGGCGTCGCGTCCTTCGCCGCCACGCCGCCGCGCTTCTTGGCGCCGAAGGCGTTCTCGTAGCGGTAGTACACCTCGAGCGTCATGACGTTGATCGCCGTCGCGTAGACGGGGCCGCCGCCTTCGTAGGACCACTGGTCGGGCTCGAGCCATCCGCCGTGCCCGCAGGTCTTCTCGTCGCGGCTCTGACCGGAGAGGAGCACGTCGTTCATCGCCTTGTTCCACGGGCCCCAGTAGCGCCCGGTCTTCTTCGGCGAGTCCGGCCCGTCGATCTGGTTCAACGCCATGCTCGCGTAGTACCAGTAGTAGTAGTCGACGGGGCTCTTGTTGTTCTCCTTCGAGAGCTTCGGCAGGTCCTTCACCAGCACGTCGCCCGCTTCGGTGAGGAACGGATCGTCGAGGTTGGCTTCGACGAAGATGCGCGTGCACATGCCGAGCGCCGACATCGACGCGAGGTGGTAGTTGAACGAGCCCGCCTTCGGGCCCTGCACCTCGGTGCCCGCCTCTTCCACGCGCAAGTAGCCGACGAGGCCCTTCTGGCCGGTGACCGACTTGATGAACTTCAAGCCGCCGGCGAGGTTCTCCTCGGGGACGTGGAGCTTCGACGCCTTCGCGGATTTCAGGGCCATGATCGCCCACGTCGTGACGGAGCTGTCCGAGTCGGTCAGCTCCTTCATGTAGGTGGTGTCGTCCGGGAAGTTGGCGCGGTCGTCCTCGATGACCTTCCGGGGCTTGTACCGCCAACCCCACAGGCCCGCGCCGTCCGGCGCCGGACGCTGCGCCGCGCAGAGGAAGTCGACCGCCTTCTGCGCGGAGTCCTTCCAGTAGCGGTTGTTCGAGAGCCCGTAAGCCTCCGTCAGCGCGAAGGTCGCGAGGATCTCGTTGTACATGTACTGCTGGGCCGGGTCGTGGAAGGAGCCGTCCTCCTTCTGCTGCGCCTTCAGCCAGTCGAGGCCGCGCTTCACGACCTCGCCGAAGCGGTACTTCTGCTGCGTGACGCGATCGGTCACGTACTGCTTCGAGTCGAAGTTGTATCCCGCGCCGAGGAACGCGAGCAGCGACAGGCCGGTGCAGCCGACGGTCAGCGCCTCGTGGAGGCGATCGCCCTTGTCGGCCAGGCAGGCGCCTTTGTCGGCGATGCAGCGGTCGCGCGCGCCGGTCGGGCTCCACGAACCGTCGGGAGACTGATGGCGGCAGAGCCACGTGAGGCCGAACAGCACGGCTTCTTCCGTGCCCTGCGTGGCGCGACCGGGGCCGCCCTTGCCGCGGCCGCCGACCTTGCGCGAGACGAACGCGGACGGCGCGACGCCGAAGTGGCCGCCGCTGCCGACGCCCGCCGAGGTGCCGCCGGTGAACCCGACGTCCGGCAGGTCGGCCTCGGACCCGGTCGGGTCCTCCGCCGCGGTGTCCGGCATGAACACGTCCTCGTCGAACGTGACGACCTCGGCCTCCTCGTTCTTGGGGACGGCCTTGCGGTCGATGACTTCCGGCGGCGGCTCCAACTCCTCGGTGTCCGGCGTCTCCGCCTTCATCTGGATCGCCGTGGGCTCCGACTCCGGCTTCGTGTCGTGAGACGCCATGCGAACCACGGCGAAGATCGCGATCGCGATGACGTGGACCGCGACCGACATGAACACCCACGGCGAGTTGCGGATCGTCTCCCGCAGCCACGCCATCGGGTTGCCACTGCTCGCCATGAAAAACCTCCACGAAGACAACGCGACAGCGGGGCCGATTCCAGGCCCGGCTCTCGGTGCCTCCGGGTCAATCCGAACGGGTTTTCTGACGCAGAGTCAGACCGGGCTACGCTACCGGGGTCCGAGTTCTCACGCAAGGTGGCCCGAGCGGGGCTCTCCGGCGCGAGCGCCGCGCCCCTGGAACGGCAGCAATCGGACACGGTGCGGATTCGCAGCCGAACTTTCAGCACCTCTGGTCCGTTGGTCTAGCGCCGCGAGAAGGCCCAGGTAACCCGGGCTTCGAACGCGCGGTCAAACCTCGCCGGAGGACTCTCGATGCGCACGCTCGCCTCGATCGTCGCGGTTCTGTCGAACCTGATCGTTGTCGGAACGGAGGCGGTCGCCGCCGAGGGAGTGCCGGGGATGACGCCGATCCCCGCGGGACGAGCCGTCCTCGGCATCGATGCGGCCGACATCGCCGCGCTCGGAGTCGACGACCGCATGGCGCTCGAGGTCTTGGCGGCCGCGGCCCCCCGCCACACCGTCGACGTGGGCGCGTTCCTGATCGACACGAACGAGATCACGAACGCGCAGTGGAAGATCTTCCTCTCCGCTACCGGCCGGGCCCCCGGCGCGGAGCTGAAGGAGTTGTCCTGGAAGGGCGACTCGGTTCCCGCGGGTCTCGAGACGCACCCGGTGACATGCGTGACGCTCGAAGAGGCGAAGGCGTTCGCGCGTTGGGCCGGCAAGCGCCTGCCGACGGAGACGGAGTGGGAATACGCCGCGCGCGGCACGGACGGGCGGCTCTACCCCTGGGGCGACTCGTTCGACGACCAGACCCCCGCGTCGTCGACGTTGACCGACCTCGCGTCGCGGCCGACGCGACTGCGCGGCGCGGACCGCGCGCGCTCGGGCCTGTCGGACGCGCGCCGCTTCGGCACCGATCCGGTCGGCACGCACCCCGCCGGCGCGAGCCCGTTCGGAGTGAACGACCTCGCCGGCAACGTGTGGGAGTGGACCGATTCGCGCCTCGTCGCCTACCCGGGCAACTCCCCGCTCGTCGCGACGCTCGCGCACCACAAGGACGCCGAGCGCTTCGTCGCCGCGTTCAATCGCGACCACTTCGTGCTGCGCGGCGGCTCGTTCTTCGGCGACCGCATCGAGCTGCTGTCCGCGGTGCGCCAGGGCACCGGACCGAACACCGCGATGACGACGGTCGGCTTCCGCTGCGCGAAGGACCCGCGCCCGGGCGTCGACGCCGTGCTCACCGCGCAAGCGGACGTCGGCGCGCGGCAGTTCGAGGACCGCCCGCTCGACCTCGCGCGCGCCGTCGCGATCGAATCGAGGTCGATCGCCGAGGACGGCACCGTGACTGCCGCCGCGCGCGGCGTCGCGTTCGCGCCGATCGCCGGCTGGACCGACGCCGTGAAAGGACTGAAGAGCGCGGCCGAGAAGACGCCGGTTCCGCTCGGCGTGCTCTCGACCACGACGCCCTTGCTCGACCCGCGCGTCCCCACCGGCTCGTACGTCGTGGCGCTCCGCTCCGCGCAGCGCGGCAAGCGCCCGATCCCCGGCAAGGCGAACGAGTGGGCGCAGCGCGACGACGGCTCGGATCAGATCGTCCTGCTCAGCATCCACGGCCAGCTCCTCGCGGCTCACACCGTCGCGCCCGTGAAGGCTTCGCGCGGCGGCGCCGGGTCGAGCCTCGCGCGCACGCCGCTCATCGACCCCGCCCCCGCCGGCGGCGCGAAGCGCGAGCGCCTCACGATCCGCTTCACGGTCCCGTCCGGCCGCGATGCGTTCCCCTTCGAGTTCGCGGTGCTCGTCGACGGCCACGCGCTCGACGGCTGAGCGGAGCGCAACGCTGCATATATAAGGAGGGGCGCCGGCGCGGACGCACGACGCGCGGGCGAAAGCCTGGAGCCGACCCGACTTAGGTCCGCCCGACCCGACTCTCACCTCGCGACGAACGCGTCGGCGTCGAGAGAGGCGTCGAACACGAGGTCTTTGCTCGCCGGTCCGGCCTGATGGACTTCGATCGCGAGGACGTTCTCGCCCAGGACGAGCGCGCTCTTGAACGCGCCGATCTCGATCGTGACCGGGCGCCTCGCGGAGCGCGACTTCGAGAACGTGTCGAACGCGACGCGCTGCCCGGGCTCGAAGCCGCGGCGCGCAACCTCGACGCCGTTCAACCACGCGACGAAGCCGTCGTCCGCGCGCACCGAGAGCCGCAACGACTCGATGGCCGCGGGGAGGAAGTCGAGTGCAAACGTCCGGCGGAAGTACGTCGTCGCGAACTTGTTCTTCTTGTCGCCGCCGTAGCCGACCTCGGAGTCGACGAGCTTCGAGCCGTAGCCGAGCACGCCGGGCAGCGACGGCCACGCCAAGTCGTCGAAGCCGCTTGCCGCCCACGCCGCTCCGAGATCGTGCCCTTGATCGTGGCACCGCCAAGTCGACTCCTTCGTGACGAGGAGGTGCTCGATCGGCACGGCGACCACGTCTCCTTTCACGATCGTGAAGCGGTCGTGCACGCGGCCGTCGTCGCCGAGGAAGCGGACGTCGAGCTGCGCGCCGTGGATGTCGAGCACCAGCGAGCCGAGGCGGCGATCGTTGACGAGCATCGCCGGATGATCGAGATCGCCGCCGCTCTCCAGCTTTCCGGAGCAACCGCACGTGACGTACACCGCGCCTTCGTGCGGCGCGAGTCCGTCGGTCGGCTTGCGGTACGCGCCGTCGCCGCCGACCTTGCCGTTGCCGCCGTCCTCGACCATCGACGGCGCGAACGTCGACGACTTGCCCGTATGACCGTCGATGAGCATCGAGCGCTCGTAGTCGTGGCTGTGCCCGGCGAGGACGAGGTCGACGCCACCTTCCTCGAGGCGCGGTACGAAGACCTTGCGCATCGCGGTCATCCACTCGTCGTCATCGGAGTCGTGAGTGCCTTTCGAGTACGGCGCGTGGTGCCAGTACGCGACGAGCCAGCGGGCCCCATCGTTCTTCGCGCGCGCGAGATCAGCCTCGAGCCACGCCACCATCGCGTCGCCCGCCGTCACGACGCGGCTGCCGGAGTCGAGGCAGACGAAGTGCGCGTCGCCGTGATCGAACGACCAGTACGCCTCGGTCATCGACGGCTCGCCGCCGGCCTCGCCGTGGCGCGGCAACCAGAACACGTCGAAGAACGGCCCGCTCTCGTCGCCGGCGTCGGCGCTCTTCAGATCGTGGTTGCCGAGCGCGGGCCACAGGCACGACGAAGCGAGCAGCTCGCGGTAGACGCCGAACACCGCACGCCGGTACTCGCGCGCGGTCCCCGACTGGTACGCGTTGTCGCCGAGCATCAGCCAGAGGTCGGTCCCGCGCGTGCCGGTGAAGTCGAGGAACGCATCGCGCACGCGCCGCTGCCCCGGACTCGCGCTGCCGGAGCCGCCGAGGACGAGCACGCGCGCCGAAACCGCCGCGCCGTCCGCCGGCGGCGTCCTGAACGCGTGCAGACCATCGCCGCCGGCGAGGATCTCGACGCCTTGTCCGACCGCGTAGAAGTAGCGCGTCGCCGCGACCAGCCCGGTCAGCTTCACCGCATGGTCGACGCGCGGCTCCGACTCGTTGATCTGCGTGACGAGCGCGTCCGGCGCGACGCCGAAGCGAACGAACCCGAGCGACGGCGTCTTCGTGCGCCAGTAAACCGTCGCCGCGTCATCGCTCACCGACTGCAAGTACGGCGCACGACGCAGCTCTCCTGCAGCCGCGGGCCGAGCGCCGCCGACGGCGACCGCGAGCATCGCGGCGAAGAACAAACGAGAGCCGCGCACGGCAGAAACGGAACGAACCGAAGAGCCCATGACTCGAGGAACCAGGCGTGGCGCGGGATCGCAGAGGGTACGCCGGACCGAGGTCTTTTCAACTCGGCGACGGGGGGGCGTCGTGCCCCCCCGCACCCGCCTCCAGTTCACACAGCGCCCCTCGCCTGGAACCGAACTCGACCCGAGTACGTTCTGTCTCGCCGCCGCCGCGCCCTCGACGAGCCGATCATGCTGCGCGAACTTCTCTTCCTCGCCGCCGTCCTGCCGCCCGCTTCCGACGACGAGCGCTTCGAGGACCTCGACTTCCTGGTCGCGACGATCGAGCGCGAACACCCCGAGCCGTTCGTCTTCACTCCGCGGGACGAGTGGCACGCGGAGGTCGAGAAGGTCCGCGCGGCGGTCCCCGGCGCGAGCGACGAGGAGTTCTTCCTCGCGCTCCTGCACCTCGTCGCGCTCGTGCAGGACGGGCACACCGGGCTCTTCCCGTCGCTCTCCGGACCGATGGCGATGTCGTGGCCGATCGAGTTCGAGTCGCTCGACGACGGAGTGTTCGTCGCGGGCGCGGGCAAGGACGCCGCGTCGCTGGCAGGCGCGCGCGTCGTCGCGCTCGCCGGCGTGCCGATCGACCAAGTGCGCGAGCGGTTCGACCCGTACCTCTGCTCCGACAACGACGGCGCGAAGGACCAGCAGTTCGCGATGCTGCTCTGCTTCCCCGAGTTCTTGCGCGCGCTCGGCATCGGCGCGGGCGACGGCCCGGCGGCGATGCGATTCACGGTCGAACGCGACGGCAAGACGGACGACGTCGACGTCGCGACGCCGTCGGCAGGCCCGCCGTGGTTCGTGGCGCGACCGAGCGGTTGGAAAACCGCGGGCAAGAGCGGCGACGACGCGCCGCTGCGCGAGAAGCACCGCAACCAGCCGTACTGGTTCTCGCTCGAGGACGGCGGTGCGCTCGCCTACTTGCGCTTCTCGCAGGTCGCGAACGACGAGAAGGAGCCGATCGACCGCTTCGCGAAGGGCGTGGAGGGCGAGCTCTCGAAGCACGCCGACGCGAAGCTCGTGATCGACCTGCGCGGCAACAACGGCGGCAACAACCACCTCACCCAGCCGATCGTCCACCTCGCGATCCGCGCGCCGCAGAACAAGCCCGGCTCCCTGTTCGTCATCACCGACGCGCACACGTTCTCCGCCGCGATGAACTGCGCGACGCGCCTCGAGCGCGAGACCTGGGCCCTCTTCGTCGGCGCCCCGACCGGTGGCCGCCCGAACCACTTCGGCGACGCGAAAGAGTTCCCGCTGCCGCACTCGGGCCACGTGCTGCACTGCTCGACCTTGCGCTGGCAAGACTCCGACCCGAGCGACCGCCGCCGCGCGATCTGGCCGGACGTGCCGGCACCGCTGGACGGCAACGCACTGCGGACCGGCGAAGACCCGGCGCTCGACGCGATCCGCGCGTGGCAACCGCGGACGATCGCGGGATACGACGGGAGGCTGCCGATCGAGCACTGGCGGCGCGCGACGCAGAAGGGATTGCGGTAGTCGGTGCGCTGCGGTGTAGGTCGTGGGACAGGACACGAAGCACACGAAGAGACACGAAGGACGCCGTGGACGGCGGACGCGGGGTGCGTGAGTCTCGTCGTCGGCCGAAACGCAGAGACGCAGAGAACGCGGAGAGAGCCGCGCACGACGGACGCCGGGCGTGCTGGGGACGCGGAGGCGCCGGACTTCGTCCGGCGGTTTCCTGCGGGAGTCTCGCGCGCACGAGAGCCTTGCGTCGTCCGCTCTGCTTGGGTGAGTCCCACTCGGTCGGCTCTCGCACGCGCGAGACTCCCGCAGGAAACTCGATCGCGCTGCGCGCGAT
>CAZOLL010000067.1:0-13480 GCA_964580365.1 uncultured Phycisphaeraceae bacterium | reverse complement strand
GGAGATGGAACAGCTCCTCGCTTCGAAGGACCAAATCGTCGCCGTGGTGGGAGGCATCACATGAACTCGGGGGAGCGGATCTTCGCGGACGTCGTCGTCATCGGCAGCGGCCCGGCCGGACAGGCCGCGGCCACGCACGCCGCGCGCGCCGGCAAGACGGTGGTGCTGATCGAGCAGCAGGACTCCGTCGGCGGCTCGTGCGTGCATCGCGGCACGATCCCGAGCAAGACGCTGCGCGAGACCGCGCTCACGCTCGTCAACTTCGCGCGCCGCACCGGCAACGTGTTCACGCTGCGCAGCGGAGAAGACCTGCAGGTCGCGAGCCTGATGAAGCGCAAGGACAGCGTGATCAGCGCGCACTCGTCCGCTCTCTTCGAGCACATGAAGCGCGACGGCGTGCAGACGATCCACGGCCGCGCGCGGTTCGCGTCCGCGCACGACGTTCAGGTCGTGACGGTGTCGCGCACGATGATCCTCGTCAGCGGCGAGGTGATCGTCATCGCGGTCGGCTCGCGCCCGCGCGCGCCGGCCGACGTCCCCGTCGACCACGAGCACGTGCTCGACAGCGACTCGATTCTCTCGATGATCTATCTGCCGCAGACGCTGACGGTGCTCGGCGGCGGCGTCATCGCGTGCGAGTACGCGTCGATCTTCGCGGCCCTCGGCGTGAAGGTGACGCTGATCGATCGCGCCGATACCCCGCTGAAGTTCCTCGACCCCGAGCTGTCGAGCCGCTTCCTGCGCACCTTCCAGAGCCTCGGCGGCCGCTTCATCGGCTCGCGTCCGACGAAGAAGGTGGAGTGGGACGGCGTGCAGTCGGTCGTCACCGAGCTCGAAGGCGGCGTCGAAGTGCGTTCCGACAAGCTGTTGTGCTGCCTCGGCCGCGTCGCGAACGTCGAAGGCCTCGAGATCGAATCGGCCGGCCTCAAGGCGAACGAGCGCGGGCTGATCAGCGTGGACGAGAACGGCCGCACCAGCGTGCCGCACATCTACGCGGCCGGCGACGTGATCGGCCCGCCGTCGCTCGCGTCGACTTCGATCGACCAGGGCCGCCGCGCGATCTGCCATGCGTTCGAGCTGAAGTCCGTGCATCCGCCCGAGACGATCCCGACCGGCATCTACACGATCCCCGAGATCGCGTCCGTCGGTCTCACGGAAGCCGAGGCGATCGCGAAGCACGGCGGCGCAGTGGTCGGGCGCGCGTCGTTCGCGGATCTCGCCCGCGGCCAGATCGCCGCGCTCGACGACGGGCTCCTCAAGCTCGTCTGCGACGCCGACGGCGCGAAGATCCTGGGCGTGCAGATCGTCGGCGAGGGTGCGTCCGAGCTGATCCACGTCGGACAGATGGCGTTGATCAACGGCGACGACGTCGACGTCTTCGTCGACAACACCTTCAACTTCCCGACGCTCGCCGAGGCCTATCGCATTGCCGCGATGGACGTCGCGTGGCGCCGCAGCCGCGAGCCCTCCGCCCTCGCGCGTTGACAGTCGGCCCCGGCCGCACCAAGATCCCCGACCCGCTGCCGGTCGCATTCGCGACCGCTGGGCTTTGCAGTGCTCCGCGCATCCGAAGAGAGGGAATCCGATGCTCCAGCGTTCGATCGGTCCGTTCGTCGTTCTTTCCGCGCTCGTGTTCGCCGGCGTCTCGACGACCGGTTGCGGCGCGCTCCTGAAGAAGTCCGAGCCCGCTCCGGCGCCGAACCCCGCGGATATGGAAAAGCTGATGGCCGAGATGGCGCGGCTCGCGGAGCCCGGGCCGCAGCACGCGGCGCTGCAGCAGCGCGTCGGCAAGTGGAACCTCGACGAGACGATGTACATGGACGGCGTCCCGAACAAGGCGAACGGCACCGCGGAATGCACCTCGATCGTCGGCGGTCGGTTCGTCGTCGAGCACCACCACGGCACGGCGATGGGAATGCCGTTCGAGGGCTTCGGCATCGCCGGCTTCGACAACCGCACGCAAGAGCACACGATGACGTGGGTCGATTCGTTCGGCACCTACACGCAGTCGGCGCGCGGCAAGGAGGACGCGAGCGGCTGGATCGAGCTGAAGGGGATCGCGACCGACGCGTTCAGCCCCGAAGGTCGCCCGTTCCGCTGGCGCTTCAAGACCGAGAGCAAGGACAAGCGCCTGCTCGAGGTCATCGACTCGCAGCCCGACGGCAAGGGCGGCTTCACCGAGATGAAGGTGGTCGACATCACGTACACGCGCGCGTCGGGTTGATCGCGCGCTTCACCCTTCGAGAACCCCGGAAGACACGGAGACCCCGATGAACCTTCGATCGATCGTCTGGAGCGTCGGCCTCGTCGCCGGCACCGCGTGCGTCACGACCTACGTCGCCGCGAAGCCGCAGGACCCGACGAAGATGACGCCTCAGCAGCTCGCCGAGATGCAGAAGATGATGCAGGACGCGCAGGCGTTCGCGGAGCCGGGCGAGGAGCACGAAGAGCTCGCCGACAGCGCCGGCACATGGAACGTCGAGACCGTGATCTCGATGATGGGTCAGGAGATGAGGACGAAGGGCACGTCCGAGCGCACGGCGCTCTGCGGCGGCCGATTCCTGCTCGAGCGCACCAAGGGCACGATGATGGGCATGCCGTTCGAAGGCGTCTGCATCACCGGGTTCGACAACCGCACGCAGGAATACAACACGGTGTGGATGGACTCGATGGGCACCTACATGATGTTCGCGAGCGGCAAGAAGGGCGAGGACGGCTGGGTCGAGATGACCGGCATCGTGAAGGACGCGATGTCGCCCGAAGGTCGCGCGTGGAAGACGCGCGTGAAGCACGACGGCGCGGACAAGATCGTCCGCGAGGTGTTCGACACGATGCCCGACGCCCCCGGCGGCGAGGCGAAGATGACGAAGATGATGGACACGATCTCGACGCGGAAGAAGTGATCCGAGTCACTGCGCGCGCTCGAACGCGCGACGCGTGTCAACTGCCGCCGGCCGGCTTCTCGCCCGCCGGCGGCGTTTCGTCTTGCGGGAGGAAGGGGATCAGCGCCTCGCGGATGCCGGGCACGCTCATCACCGCGGGATGGGCGTTCACCACGATCTTCACGACCTCCTGCATGTTCTTCCTGTCGCCGACGCGGGTGTACGCGCGCATCGCGACGGTCAGCGTGCGGAGGTTGGTCGGCGCGAGAACGCGCGCGTGTTCGACGAAGCGGAGCGCCTCGGGCATGTTGTCGATGTCGAGCGCGTACTCCGCGAGCCGATTGCTCACCTCGAGGATCGTCGAGTCCTTCTCGAACACGCGCCGGTAGAGCGCCGCCGCGGTAGCGTGGTCGCCCTCGTCCCACGCGCGGTTCGCCTCGGACATCAACTGCTCGACCGCCGCGACGTCGGTGGGGATCGCCGGCGGGGTCGTGCTGCTCGCGACGCCGCCCGAGAGCCGCAGCGCCTTCATCGTGCCGTCCCACATCTCGTCGCTGCTCGGCATCTTCTTCGACGCCCAGCTCACGCCCTGCGTCGCGAGCGCGCCCCACCAGGTGGGGGCGCCGATCGCGGAGCGGGGCGCTTCGCCGCTGCCCGGATCGGCGGCCGGTGCGCTGGCGGGGGCTTCTCGCGCCTGGAGCAACGCCCACGCACGTGGGTTCTGCTTGTTGAGCTTCGTCGCCTTCTCCCACGCCGCGCGCGCCGCGTTCTTCATCGTCGGATCCGTGGCGCCTTCGATCTCGTAGAGCAGTCCCTGAAGGACCCACGCCTCGTCGTCCCCCTCGTCCTTCGCGAGCAGGGTCGACACGCGCTTCTGCGCGATCTCGAGCAGCTGCTCGCGCCGGCGCTGGCTCGGCGCGTCGCTCGCGCCTTCGATGTACATGCGCGTCGTCTCGCGGAAGCACTCCACGTCGCTCATGTCGTCGAACGGCATCGACTGCATGTCTGCGATGGCGGACTCGATCTGTCGCCCGTCGCCGAAGCGGAAGCGCGCGATCACGCTCCACTGGCGGGCGGACGGGTGGGTCGGATCGAGCTTCGCCGCGAGCTCGAACGCCGCCAGGGCATCGTCGAGATTCTCGAGGCGGTAGAAACACTTGCCGCGCCACACCTGAGCGTCCGCTGCCTGTGCGGGCGACGCCCTGACGAGTTCTAGCAGCTCCTCGAACGTCGCGAGGGCGAGCGTGTGCTTGTCCTTGCTGTACTCGTCGACGCCGCGCGTGGAGATGCGGACGATGTTCGCGTCCTTCTCCTTGCGCGTCGCCGCGCGGCCGCGGCTGATCGCGAACAACGTGACGCCGAGCGCGATCACGAGCGCGCAACCGAGACCGACGATGACCTTGTGGCGCCGCGCGCGGCGCAGGATGCGCGTCGCGAACTTGGTCGGGCGCGCCTGGATCTGCTCGCCGGCGAGGAAGCGCTCGAGGTCGAGCGCGAATTCGATCGCGGTCTGGTATCGCCGCGACATCTCCTTCTCGATCGCCTTGTGCACGATCACGGCGAGCGGCTTCGGCACGTCTTGCTTCACGTTGCGGATCGGCTTCGGCTCTTCGTGCTCGATCTTGCGCAGGATCTCCTGCGTCGACGTGCCCTCGTACGGCGTGCGCCCCGCGAGCATCTCGTACAGCGTGACGCCGAGCGAGTAGATGTCGGTGCGCCGGTCGATCTGCGAGCGGTCGCCGCGCACCTGCTCCGGGCTCATGTAGATGGGCGTGCCGACGAGCGCGCCGGACTCGGTGAGCGTCGCGCCCTTTTCCGGGCGCGCGAGGCCGAAGTCGGTGAGGACCGGCTTGTCCTTGTAGGTGAGGATGATGTTGCCGGGCTTGATGTCGCGGTGGACGATGCCGCTCTCGTTCGCGAAGAACACGGCGCGCGCCGCGGCGGCGATGATCGTCGCGCACTCCTTCGGCGTGAGCTTGCGATCGCGCAGCACGCGGTCGAGCGAGCGGCCCTCGACGAACTGCATCGCGTAGAAGAAGACGCCGTCCTGATCGCCGATATCGAAGATCTGCACGATGTTGTCGTGCGAGAGCTTCGCGACCGACTGCGCCTCGCGCAGGAATCGCTTGATCACCGTCTCGGTGACGGAGAGCGACGGCGGCAGGATCTTGAGCGCGACCTTGCGCTTCAGCTCGCGCTGCTCGGCCTCGAAGACGATGCCCATCGAGCCGCGGCCGACCTCGCGGATCACGTGGAAGTCGCCGAGCATCTTCCCGAGGAAGTTCGAGGCGAGGGCGATGCCGTCCGTGTCTCCGGCGACGGTCGCCCGACCGTCTCCGGATTGCCCGGCCCGTGTACCATCCGCGTCTGTCATGGGGGCGTGCAAGAGTACCCGGTTCGCCCCGCGCACCGTCGTCCTGCAGAATCTCCGCGACCCGAGTCGGCACGAGCGGTCGTTGATGACCGCCGGGGTCGGGGAACCGCCGGGGAAACCACGGGATGGAGGAGCCGCATGTCGCTGCCGTCGCTGGCCGGAATCCGCCTTCCTGCCGCCATCACGTTCGGCCTCGTCGCGTTCGGCGCGCCCGCGCGCGCACAGCACTGGATGGATTCGCCGCGGTACCACACCGACAACCTCGACGGGTACTTCCAGGCGATCGGCGACGTCGACGGCGACGGGGACAAGGATCTGATCAGCCATGTCGGCCCGTTCGCCTACCCGGCGGCGTACCGCGTGTACCGAAACGACGGCGCGGGCGCGTTCGTTCCGGACCCCGACGTCCCGCTCCCCGCGACGCACACCTACTTCGCCGTGAAGCCCGGACTCGCCGACGTCACCGGCGACGGGCTGCTCGACCTCCTGTTCCGCGCGCAGACCAGCGGGCCGGTGTACGGCATCGCGGTCTTCCCCGGAACGGGCGGCGGCGCGTTCGGCGCGATGGTCTTCACCCCGCTCTCGGGCAACGTGAAGGACATCGACGTCGCGGACAACGACGGCGACCCCGCGCTCGAGATCGCGGTCGCGCACCACGCCACGAGCGCCACGTCGAGCGACATCGAGGTGCGCTGGCTCGACTGGAACGGCGCGGGCTTCACCGCTTCCACCGCCGTCGTCATCCCGCAATACCTGCCGACGCTCGAGGGCGTCGCGTCGGTCGAGGCGTTCGACTGGAGTGGCGACGGTCTCGCCGACATCGTCACGGGCAGCGAATACAACACGCAGGTGCGCCGACTCCTCACGGTCGCCGGCCAGCCGCAGACCGGAGCGCCGGTCTCGATCCCGCTCAACTCGCCGAACACAGTCTTGTTGAACAAGGGCGACATCAACAACGACGGCGTGATCGACGTGCTCGCGATCGGCGTCCACTACGACTCCACGCCCTCGACCGTGTACGGCCACCTGATGGTGCTGCGGTTCTCACCGGGCGGCGCTTTCACGGCCGGCCCGCAGACGAACGTGCAGAACTTCCCGGACGACTTCGCGCTGACGCCGGTCGTTCTCGACGATTGGGACGGCGACGGCGACCTCGACCTCGTCACGAACACGTGGACGGCGAGCGACGAGTGGCGCGCGAAGATCGGCTTCTTCCGGCGCAACCCGACCGACACGTTCACGCTCGCGGCGACGGCGCGCACCTACTCGCTCGGCGGCATCGCCGGCGTGGCCGACGTGGACGGCGACGGCAAGCACGACGCGGTCGCGCCGAAGACGATCGTCTACGGCTCGGGGACATTCACGAACACGCCGTACACGACGCCGTTCTCCGGCTTCCAGCTCGCCAACGTGAAGTCGACGGTGACCGACCACAACGACGACGGCGACTTCGACCTGCTCGACGTCGACGGCCGTTTGCTCGCGAACGACGCGACCGGCGCGCTCGGCACCACGCAGGCCGATCTGCAGGCGCTCCTGCCGACGCTGGTCTTCCCGAGCCTCTGGGGCGACGCGGTCGCGCACGGCGACTTCGACGGCGACGGCGTCGACGACCTGCTGGTGCCGCGCCTCGAGGTGTTCGTGATGTTCGGCATCTTCAGGGAGATGCACCTGCTCCACGGCGCGCCCGACGGCAAGTTCGTCGACGCCGGGTTCGCCGCGCCGGCGGGAGTGGAGATCACCGACCTCAGCGTGAACGGCCTCGGCATGTGCCCGACGGGCGACCTCGACGGCGACGGTGACCGCGACGTGATCGCCGCCGGCGGTTACTGGCCGAACCTCGGCAACGGGACCTTCGGCGCGTTCGTCCCGCTGTTCGCCGGGACGCCGCGCGCGGTCGCGGACGTCGAGCCCGACGGCGATCTCGACGTGCTCACGCTCAATTGGGTCGGCGGCATCCAGTTCGACCTCGGCCTGTTGCGCCAGGGTCCCGGCTTCACGTTCTCGCAGACCTCGTTGCTCGTCGACGAGCTCGCGGTTCCGAGCGGAGCGTTGATCGACCTCGACGGCGACGGCGACTTCGACGTGGCGGAAGGCGCACGCTCCGACGGGACGATCCACCTCCTGCGCAACGACGGCGCGGGCTTCACGCATCTCACCGCGACGGGAGCGGCCGCGGCTGCCGACGTGTTCGGCCTCGGCGACGTCGACGGCGACGGCGTGACCGACCTGCTCACCGCGTCCTACGCCGACCTCGGCGCGTCCAATGGCGCGCCCGTGGTGCAGGTGCTGCGGCGCACCGCGCCCGGCGCGCTCACGTTCGAGCCGAGCCGCGCGTTCCTCGCCGGCTCCGCGCGCGGCTTTGCGGACGCCGACCAGGACGGCGACGTCGACCTGATGGGCGGCGTCATCGTGAAGAACCGGTTGTTCGACGGCGCGGCCGACGGCACGGCGCGGCAATACGGAAAGGGCACGGCCGGCACCGGCGGCGGAGTGCCGGTGCTCGGCGCGCGCGGCCCGCTGCGTCCCGGCACGACGACCGCGCAGATTCGCGTGCGACGTGCGCGCGGTGGCTCGAGCGCGATCTTCTTCGTGAGCCTCGCGCAGGCGGCGCTGCCGATCGGCTACGGCACGACGCTGCTCGTCTCCGCGCCGATCCCGATCATCGCGACGTTCCCGCTCACCGGCGCGTCCGGCGTCGCGGGCGCTGGCGAGCTCGACTTCGACGTGAGCGCGTTCGTGCCGGCCGCGGCCGGCTTCAGCTTCTTCCACCAGGTGTTCGTCGTCGACCCCGCGCACCCGCTCGGCGCCGCGGCGAGCAACGGCCTCGAGCTGCACTACGGGCTGTGAGAGCGGCGACGCCGTTCGCGCGCCGAGCGCGACGCGTCCTCACTCCGGGTCGCCCGTCAGCACCCACGCGGCCCAGTCGCGCGCCGTGTAGAGCGGTTTGCCGTCCGCGTCCTTCGCGTCGCGGAGCTTCCGCTTCGCTTCCCAGAGCGCTTGGTGCTTCGGTTTCTTCTCGACCCAGAGGCGGCGATAGAAATCGAGCATCAGCTCTTTCGTCGGCTCGTCGCGCACTCTCCACAACGACGTGATCACCGATCGCGCGCCGGCCATCTGCAGCGCGCGCTGCAAGGACGCCACTCCCTGCCCCGCGCGGCGCACGCCGATGTTCGTGTCGCACGCCGACAGCACGGCGAGCTCACAGTTCGACAGATCGAGCGCGGCGATCTCTTCGGCGGTGATGAGTCCCGGCGCGTGGCCGACCGCGTCCTCCGGCAAGTTCGCGCCGGCGAGCGCGAGGCCGCAGAGCAGCATCGGGCTCATGCCGCGCACGCGCTCTTCCGCCGACATGCGGAGGTCGAGTCCGAGCTTCGCGTCGAGCGGCTCAGGATCGGCCCACGAGCGGATCGACTCCGGCGCGAACCAGCCGTGCGTCGCGATGTGCAGGAAGCGCGCTTTCGGCGCGAGTTCGACGAGCGCCGCGCGCGACGCCTTCGACTTGTCGAGGACCACGCTCCGCGCGGAGCCGCCGCCGACCTCGTCGAACAGCGCGCCGATCCCGCGCACTTCGTCGCCGGTGTAAGGCAGCGGCTCAAAGCCCTTCTCGTTCGGCCCGCCGCGCAGGATGGAGGCGACTGCCGGATGGGGGTCGGCGAGATCGCCGTCGAACGTGATCCCGCCGAGCGCGAGGAGTCCGCCGGTCGCGGGCGTCGGCGTCACGTCGAGCAGTTCGGTCAGGGTGGCGCGGACGTCGATGCGGTAGCGGTCGCCGAACAGACCCGAACCATCCGCAAGCGGGAGCGCGTCGAGCGGTAGCGCGTGGAGGACGTCGTCGAGGACGACGATGAGGTGTCGTGCGTCACCGATCGCCGGGAGGAGCGGGTCGAAGATCAACGCGCGAAGCGCATCGTTGGACGTGCGGTCGAAATCGAGCGTGGCGGTAGGAACCGCGCCGCCGCGAGTACCTTCGACACCGAGCGCGTCGCGCCGGAGATCGACCGCGCGCTCGATCGCGTCGAGCGGCCCGAGATCAACGAACGCTGGTCGTGGCGTCGGGTCCGTGCCTGCGTTGCCACGGCCTCGAATGACAAACGCTCCGAGGCGTGCCGTGGGAACATCACGAGTCGACGCTTTGGAGCCGTCGGTCTTCGCGACCTCGATCCGCCAGTCCGTGTAGCGCCGCCACGCGACTGCGACCGTGCCGTCGCCGAGTCGCGCGGCCAGCGCCTCGTCGGTGAACTCGATCAGTCCGAGCGATCCACCCGCGGCGTCCCGCGCGGCGTCGAGCAGCGCACGCTCTGCCAAGTCGCGTTCCGCGCGCGCCGCGTCGTACTCGGTGGTGGTCGTGCCGTCGCGCCGAGCGAGGGCTGCGAAGTCCGAGGTCGCACTCGTGAGCGCCGCACGGAGATCGCCAACGTGCTTCGATTCCACGATTCGCTGACGCAACTTCGCCTCTGCGAGCGCGCGACCTCGCGTGATCTCGGACAGGACGAAGGCCGACGTGTCGAGCTCGGCGCTTGGGGCGAACACTCCGCATCCGCGCGCGAAGGACAGCACCGGGTCGAGCTGCTTCGCCAGCCACGAATTTCGCTCTTCCGCCTCGCGAGTCGATCCCGACGCAGTCGCCGCGCGAGCAGCTTGAGTCTGCGCATGCGCTAGATCGCGGGAGAGTTCGACGCATCGCGTCCGCCCGTGCTCTCTCTGCGCGTTCCCCTCCGAGTCCACCTCCGCACTCGCGTGCGCGATCGTAGCCGCGAGATTCAACCGCGCCCGCTGAAGGTCGGGGTGCTCCGGCGGAAGCGTCCGTGTGCGGACATCGAGGATCCGTTCCTGGAGTGCCCGCGCGCCGTCGAGGTCGCCGAGCAACTGCATCGTCAGAGCTAGGTTTCCGCGCACCGACTGCAGATCAGGGTGATCCGGCGGGAGGTCGCGGGACCACACCTGAAGGATCTGTTCAAACTGAGCGCGCGCACCTGAAGCGTCGCCAAGATCGACCATCGTCGTGGCGAGATTGAACCGCGTAGCAAGCACGTCCGGGTGATCAGGAGGGAGTGTTCGGATAGAAGCTTCGAGGATCTGCTCGAAGAGTTGCCGGGCGCCGGGAAGATCGCCGAGGGCCCTCATGGTCGCCGCGAGGTTTCCGCGGGCCCACTGCAGATCAGGATCTTCCGGGGGAAGCGTGCGGCTGTAGACCTCGATGACCTGTTCAAAAAGCGTTCGCGCCCCGCGAACATCGCCGACAGAGAAGAGCGTTGCAGCGAGGTTTCCTCGTGCCATCTGCAGTCTCGCGTCATCCGGCGGAAGCGTGCGGACGAAGGCTTCGAGAACCTGCTCTTGAAGCGTCCGCGCACGGGGAAGATCGCCGAGCGCCCTCATCGTCGCGGCGAGATTTCCCCGCGCCCACTGAAGAGCGGGGTCATCTGGAGAGAGTGTGCGCGTGAAGATCTCGAGAACCTGATTCTCGAGCGCACGCGCACCGGGAAGATCGCCGAGTTCTTTCATCATCGCAGCGAGGTTCAGCCGCGCCTTTTGCAGATCGAGACTCTCCGGGGAGAGCGTCCGGGTGCGAAACTCCACGACTCGCGCCCAGCCACGTCTCGCAGACTTCAGGTCGCCCCCAGTTGAGGCGATCAGCGACGAACGATTCAGTGCATCCATCCGAGCGGCGTCGTCTTTCCCCGGGTCCTCCGCGACCAACAGTTCGATCCCTTCCGCAGCCTTCGCACGCGCGGTCGCGTTGTTCCCGGCGTTCTGCGCCTCCTTCGCCGCGGCGAGCAGCGCCTTCGCCTTCTCGAGCAGTTCGTCCGGTGCCGTGAACCCGGCCGGTGCGGATGCCGTCGTGGGAGCGTCCTGCGCCGCGGCGCGATCGACGGCGCTCAGCGCGAGAACCACGAGGGCCGCGAGACGGGCCGCGAGTCGGATCCGGCGACGCAATCGTTCACTGTTCATCGAAGTTCGTGAGCGGACCGTGTCCGCCCCCGCCTCCCCGCCGAAAGACGCGGCAATCATGAGGGGGACCGATGGGATTGAGAAGCCCGCAGCCGACTCCGAGCGCGACGCGTCACTACTCCGGGTCGCCCGTCAGCACCCACCCCGCCCAATCCGCGAGCGACGCGCCGCGCGCGCGCGGCGAGCGCTTCGCGTTCCACAGTGCACGGGCCTTCGGTTCGTGTTCCTGCCACACGCGCCGGTAGAACTCGATCATCAACTCGCGCGTCGGTTCGTCGGGCACACGCCACAGGGACGTGATCGTCGCGCGCGCACCCGCGGCGGCGAGCGCCGTCTGCAGCGAAGCGATGCCCTGACCCGAACGCCGCTCGCCGACGTTGGTCTCGCACGCGGAGAGGACGGCGAGTTCGCAGGCGCCGAGGTCGAGCGCGACGATCTCCTCGCCGCTGAGGATCCCGCCGAGTCGACCTTGCGCACCGGACGGAGCGTTCGCGTTCGCGAGTGCGACGCCGCAGAGTGCGAGTGGCGCGAAGCTCTGCGCGGCGCCGGTCGCGCCCGCGCTGCGGACGGAGGCGTCGAGGACGCCGTGCGTCGCGAGGTGAAGGAAGCGCGCGCGCGGAGCGAGCTCGAGGACGCGCGCTTTCGTTGCGTCGGCGCCGGCGAGCGTCTCGATCACGGCGTCGGCGCCGGACGTTGCGCGGCGCACGTCGGCGATCGCGGCGACTTCGGCGCCGGTCGCGGGCAACTCGGCGAACGCGTCCGCGTCGGACGGCGGGCCGAAGTCGATGCCGCCGGCGAGGACGAGCGCGCCGGCGCCGGCCGGCAATGGTGGAGCGGGAGCGACGAGTTCCGCGAGCGACGAGCGCATCTCGATCTCGAAGTGGTCGCCGAGCACGCCGTCGCCGTCGGGGAGTGCGTCGAACGGGACGAGGCAGAGCACGTCGTCGGGGACGAGGATCAGTCGGCGCGCGTCGCCGAGCTCCGCGCGCAGCGGATCGAACACGAGCTTGCGCAGCGCATCGCCGGGCTCGTCGAGCGCGCGCTCATCGCGTGCGCGGGAGGGCGCATCGAGCTCCGGTTCGAGAGGCTTGCCGCGCCCGCTTTCGGTGCGGATCGAGTTGCGCCAGGCGTCGGACGCCGCACTCAGCGGAGCGAACTGCCCGAGCTCGACGCCGACCGGAACGCCGTCCTGGCGCAGGACGAGCGCGATCATCCGCTGCGACGCGTCGGCCCCGACCTTCGGGTCGACCGCGTCGGACGAGTACCGGCGGAACGAGACCGCGGCCGTGCCGGCAGGAAGCGCGGCGGCGACCGACCGCGCGGTCGGCGGATCGAAGCGGATGTCGCCGGCGAACCGTTCGCGCAACGCGCGCTCGGCGGCCTCGAGCCGGCGCGAAGCCGCGAGCAGGGCGTCCGCACCGGTCGCGATCTGCCGGGCGATCCGCGCCGACGTCGTCACCGCGGAGCGCGCCGTCTCGATCATCGTCCATCCGAGCTCGTGGAGACGACGCCGTTCCTCTGCGGGCGCGAAGCTCGCGTAGCCGAGGATGACCTGCATCGCGCTGTCGCGCTGCATTGCGATCTGCTCCGCCTCGCGCGGGCTCATCACGAGCAGCGCGTCGGAGATGCCGCGGATCGCGTCCGCGGCCACGCCTTCGGCGAAGGCCATGGCCGCCTCGTGATCTTTGCGCTGCACGGCGACGATCATGTTCGTGTTGCGGGTCCGCTGCAGTGACGGATCGCCGGGCGGCAATCGGCGCACGCGCCGCTCGAGCACGTCCTTCGCGAACGCGGCCGCCTCGTCGAGCCGGCCCACGCGCTGCAGCACGAGCGCGAAGTTCAAGCGGAACGAGAGCAGAGTCGGGTCGTCCGGCGAAAGCGAACGCGACCACGCCGCGTCGACGCGCCGGTACAGCGGGAGAGCTTCGGGGTATCGACCCAGAGCGCTGAGCGTCGTCGCGAGCGCCGCGAGAGCTCCCATGAGTTCGAGCTCGTCGACCGACTGCTGCGCTTCGAGCTCGTCGACGACCTCCTGCTGGAGCTTCCGTGCGCCTTCGCGGTCGCGGCCCATCATCAGGCTCGTGCCGAGGTCGAGGCGCGCCTTCCGCAGCACGCGGCGGTCGTCGGGAGGATTCCGCTGCAGAGCGGCGACCCGGCGCTCGAACAACGCGCGCGCGCCCTGGTAATCGCCGATCACGTCGAGCGTCGCACCGAGCTCCTCGAGCGCGGCATCGGTCACCGGCTCGTCGTCCGGCAGATCGCGGTCGCACTC
>CAZOLL010000066.1:0-13497 GCA_964580365.1 uncultured Phycisphaeraceae bacterium | reverse complement strand
CATCGACGCGATCGCGCGGCTGCCGAACCGAACGCTGGTCGTCGTCGGCGGGCACCCGAAAGAGCGGCTCGAGGCGCTGAAAGGACGCGCACGCTCTCTCGGCGTGCTCGATCGCATCACGTTCACCGGACAGGTCGACCGCGCCGCCGCGCTCGCGACCGTCGCGGACTCGCGCGTCGCATTGGTGCCGGTCGCGGCGGACTCGGGCGAGGGCGATCGGTACACCTGTCCGCTGAAGCTGCTCGAGGCGATGATGCTCGGAACCGCGGTCGTGGCGGCGGACACCGACGCGCTGCGCGCGTTCGTGTCGAACGGGAAGGAAGCGGTCCTGGTCGCGCCCGGCGACGCCGACGCGATGGCGGGCGCGATCGAGAGCCTCGTGCGCGACGACGCGCGGAGAACGGAGCTGGCGAAGAGAGCGCGCGAGGTCGCGCTCGGCTACGGCTACTCGGCGCGCGCCGCGCGCATCGCCGAGTTCGCGCGCGGGCTGCTCTGAGCTTCGCCCGCGAGCAGCCGGCGGAAGTCCTCGATCGTGTCCTTCCAATCGAGTTGCGCGCGCTGCTCGAGCGCCTCGCGCGCGAGCCGCGCGCGCGTCGCGTCGTCGGCGATGCGCTCGAACGCGCGCGTGAGGTCGGCGATGTCCGGCTCGATCGACGGGATCCCGCTCTTCGTTGCGCCGCCGACGTGCGACTTCACGAGCACGCCGTTCCAGTCGTCCTTCACCATCTCGTTCATCGGCGGGTAGTCGTTCGCGATCGACGGCATTCCGAACGCGGGCGCTTCGAGGAAGTGCAGACCCATTCCTTCCCAGCGGGACACGGCGATCAGCGCGTGGCAGCTCGCCATCAGCCGGAAGTACTCGGCGCACGGCAGGTCGGCGAGCACCGTCTCGATGCGCGGATCGGCGCCGAGGTCGAGCGTCTCGCCTCGGCCTTGCTCGACCTGCGCCTTGAAGACGATGCGCAGCCGCGGGTCGGCCACGGCGCGAAACGCCGCGAGCACGGAGGCGATCGGCTTCCTGCCGCCGAGCACTCCACCGGGGAAGAACAGTCGGACCGTGCTCTCGTCGCGCGCTTCGCTCCCGACGGCGAGCAGCTCGGGGTGGATGCCCCAGCGCAGGAGCGGACTGTCGAGGCCGAGCTGCGCGTAGCGGTCGCGCGTGCACGCGTTCAGCGAGTACACGATGTCGTAGGCCGCGCGGGCCGGCGCGACGTGATCGGCGCGGAAGCTCTCCCAGACGAAGAAGCCGAACGTCCGCACGCCGCGCGCGCGCAACTTCTTCAGCGCTTCGAACTGGTAGTTCTGGTTGAGAAAGAGCGCCTCGATGCCGTTCGCGTCGACCCACGCGCGGTACTCGTCGGACGGGATCTGGTAGTTCGAGGCCGTCGTGACGCGGGGTTGGTCCCACACGTCGTCGTGCGACACGACGCCGGGCAAGAGGTGCTGGTCACGCGTCGGCCGCGCCAAGACGAACGTCTCGTGTCCGAGCGCGTCGAGCGCGTCGCGCAGGTGGCGCGACAGCGTCGCCTGCCCCTGGTTGCGCCACTGGGAGACGATGCCGATCTTCACGCGCCGCGCTCGCCGTTTCCGCGAGCTTCCACGTCGCTTGCGACCTGGCGGTAGAGCCGCGCCGTCTTCGCGCCGATCGAGTCCCAGTCGAACCGTCTCGCGGCGGCGAGGTTCGCGCGTCCCATCGCGTCGAGCCGGTCGCGCCGCTTCGCGGCGTCCTTCAACGCCTGCTTCACCGTGCGGCGCTGATCGGCGTCGAACAGGAACGCGCCGTCCTTCGGCACGACCTCGGTGATGCACTTCAGGCTCGGCGCGACGACCGCCTTGCCGAACGACATCGCGAGCAGAGCTGCACCCGACGTCAGCGCATCGCGGTACGGCAGCACGACGACGTCTGCGGCGTTCAGGAACACCTGCAGCTTGTCGTCCGGCACGTGTCCGTGCTCGAGGCGCACGTGCGGCGTGCGCCGCGCGATGACCTTCCAGCGGACGCGCTCCTCGTCGTTCTCGGACTTGCCGGCGATCAACAGCAGGTGGTCGCCGTCGTCGAACGTGTTCGCGAACGTCTTCACCAGGCGGAGCAGGCCTTTGTAGGCGCGGATGCGTCCGATGAAGAGGAACACGAACTGGCCGTCGGGGATGGAGAGCTCGGCGCGCGCGGCGTCGCGACCGATCGTGTTCGGGTAGGCGTCGACGTAGTTGCCGTGGGGGATCACGCGCACGCGCCACGGCGGCACCGAGCCGCGCGTGTAGAGCATGAGCTTCCACCACGCGCTCGTGCCGTGCACGATGATCCGCGCGGCGCGGCGCGCGATGGCGCGCGTGACGCGCGCGTCGACTTCCGGGTGGCGCTCCTCGTGGTTCACGAGGTTGTGCGCGGTCCACACGACGCGAGTTCCGCCGCGCCGCAGCTCGTCCACCTCGGCGAGGAAACGGCCGGCGCGGGCCTCGCTCTCCTCCACCGTCTCGCCCGCGATCCACGGATGGACCCAGTGCAGGTGGAGCAGGTGCGGTCTGAACTCGCGCGCCGCCGGGAGCAGCTCCGGCCCCACGCGATCGCGCACCTCGATGCCGTGCAGATCGACGTCGTGCGCCGCGAGCGCGCGCGCGAGCAGCGGCTGGTACGGGTTCCTCGGGAACCAAGGAGCGCAGAGGACGCGCAGCGTCATTTTCACGACCTCGCCGCGGCCGCGCGCCAGACCGGGACGTGCCGCGCGACGATCGTGGCGAGCGACAGGCGCTCGCGCAAGTCGATCAGCGCCGGGTCGGTCGCGCCCTCGCCGTGCTTCGCGAGCGCGGCGGTCATCGCCGCGGCGAGCGCGTCCGCCGCGTAGGGAGTGAACGTCTCGAACGCGCCGGGCACGAGGCGCCGGTAGTCGTCGACCTGCGGCAGCGCGTGGCACACGATTGGCCGCGCGGTTGCGATCCACGTCGAGAGCGAGCCCGACGCGGAGAAGAACCGGAACGGGCACAGCGCGACGTCGGTGGCGGCGAGATGGACGTCGAGCGCGGCGTCGTCGAGCCAGCCGGAGATGCGCAGGCGGTCGGCGCACGCAAGCCGGCGCGCGGTCTTCTCCAGATCGCGCGTCTTCTTCTCGTTGCCCGGGCTCGGCGCGCCGGCGAACACGAGGGCCCAGTCGCGCGGCAGCCGCGACAGCGCCTCGATGGCGAGGTCGTGCCCCTTCCGCGGATGGATGAAGCCGAGGACGGTGGCGACGTGGCGGCCGGACAGGCCGAGCGCGGCCTTCGCGGCGCCGGTGTCCATCAGCGGTGCGCGCGGCTCGACGAAGTGCTCGATCACGCGGACGCGCTCGTGGTGCGCGAACCCCTGGAGCCGCGCACGCTCCGCGTCCGACGTCACGAGGACCGTCGCGGCGCGCGCGAGCAGGTGCTTCAACGCGAGGTTGGCGGGGACGCGCTCGAGCACTCCGCGCACCGCGCGGCGCGCGCGCTCGATCTTGCCCTTGCCCGCGCCGCGGTTCCAGCCCGCCCATGGATCGCGCGGGTAGACGTCGTGCAGCGTCGCGACGATCGGCGCGCGGCACTCCGCGACGAAGCGTCGGAGCAGACCGAGCTGCCGGAAACCTCCGCCCCAGACGCGGCGGTTGTACTGCACGTGCGCGACGGAACACGACGACAGGCGCTCGCCCGCTTCCCGTGCGCGTTTCACGTCGTTCGCCTCGTCGCCGCTGAAACGCACTTCGTGCTCGACGACGGACAGCGTCGCGTCGCCGCGTGCGCCGGCGGCGAGCAGCCGGCCGTACCGCTCCACTCCGTGGCGCTCGCCTCCGAGGTGAAGGAAGCCCACGGAGAGTGGGTTCATGACGCCGCCGAGTCGGCCGCCTTCGAACGCTTCGAGAGCCCGAGCGACTTCGCGGCTTCGCGCAACACTCTCTTCACGCCTTCGCGCAACTTCGCGGGCAGGAGCGCTCCGACGCCGTTCACCGGCGTGTATCCGTGCGCGATCATCGGGCCGCGCACGATCGCTTCGATCGTGCGAACTTCCGCGCTCGTGAGCTCGCGCTTCCAGCGGTCCGCGGCCGCCGCGTCGACCGGGCCGCGCGAGCGCGCTTTCCACGGCTCGCGCTCGACGTTGACGCTCGAGGCCGGGCGCTCGTGGTAGCGCAGCATCGCTTCGTCGAAGTCGATGCGGAGGAACGTGCAGAGTCGCCCGAGCACCGCGCGCGGGTTCGCGACCAACTCCTCGTAACGAACCGTGTGCAGCGCGTTCGGGTTCAGCAGGCCGTGATCGAGCGCGGCGCGCGCGTACTTGCGCCAGACCTCCGCGTCCGCGGCGAGGCTGCCGTTCGACCACGGCACGCCGCGCCACGACAGCGCGACGGCGCGCGGGTCGCGCAGCACGTGCACGAACTTCGCCGTCGGGAACCACTCCTGCAGCTTGTCCATGTACAGCAGGTGGTTCGGCGTCTTCTCGCCGACGCGCTTCACGCCGCGCGACTCCGCGAACTGCTCGAGCAGGAGGCGGAAGAGCTGGTCCCAGCGCCGTGACCGGCCGCGGGCCGCGACGCGGTAGCGCTCCTTGTCGAGGCCGGCCTCCGCGAACTCCGGCATCGAAGTGATCGCGTCGAGGAGCTGCTCGAACTTCGCGTCGTCGAGCAGCGGGCCGAACTTGTGCTTCTTCACCCAGAAGCGCCGCACGAAGAACGTCTCGGGCGCGATCGCGACCTGCGGGTGCGCGTCGAGCATCTCCTGCAGGAGCGTCGTGCCGGAGCGCGGGCACCCGACCAGGAAGATCGGCGCGTCCAGAGCCGCGGGCGCGGCTTGACCGCCAGCGGCGCCGGTAGCGCCGGTAGCGCCGGTTTCGCGGGCGTCGGCGGGTTCGGATCGGTTCAACGTGCGCTCCCGGTGACCGCGATGCCGTGCACGCAGCAGCGGACGTCCGTGCTGTGCACCCAGTGGTCGACGAGGCGACCGCTCGCCAGGTCGATGCGCAGGATCGTGGCGGGGGAGAGGCCCGCGAACAAGTGGGGGCCGTGGCGCCACAGGCCGCGCGCGAATACCGGCCGTGCCGGCGTGCCGTCGCCGATGCCGAACTTCGCGAGCGTCTTCGCGAGGCGGTACCTCGGGTCGTGCCAGCGCACGATGCGGCGCACGGCGTCGAAGCGCCGGTAGTAGCCGCCGCCGGTCTTCCTGCCGCTCGCGAGGTCGAACGAGTACCAACCGCCCTTCACCGTGTTCGAGCAGGTCGCGACGCCGTCGTCGCCGACGATCAGGTTGTGCGCGCCTTTCAGCTCGTCGTCCTGCACGGCGACGCGATCCTGTGTCAGGTCGACGATCGCGCCGCGCTTCGAGAGCAGCGCGTACACGCGGCCGTTCTTTTCCGCGACGGCGTTCAGGTGCGCGTGGCTCGGATGCTTCGCGACCGCTTCTTCGATGAACTCGCGGCGGTTGTCCTTCGACTTGTCGATCGGCAGCGGCTCGAGGCGGAGCGCCGCGGCGATGCCCGGCATCTCGCGCGGCCAGAAGTCGCGGACGAGGCGGCCGCTCGCGACGTCGTACTCGAGCGCGGCGTCGATCGACGTGGCGGTGACCCACAGCGTGCCGCGCGGAGTGCGGTCGACTTCGTGCAGTCCGACCATCAAGCCGTGCGAGGTCGTCGCACGCGGGCGCAGGTCGGCGTCGAACGACGCCACCGTGTGATAGGAGCACGCGAGGACGCCGCCGTCTTCGAGCGGCACGACGCCGCGCCCGCCGCGCGTGTTGCCGCGCGGGTTCGGGTCGACGACCTCGGGGTTCTCGCAGCGGATCGGGACGCGCGCGAGCACCTTCTTCGCGTCCCAATCCAGCTTCACCAACTCGCCGCCGCGAGCTTGCGGCGCGCTGCGCACGACGGTGGTGAACCAGACGATCGGTCGCTCGGACACTCGCCCGCTCGCCGAAGTCAGGCGATGTAGCCGAGCTCGATCAGGTGCGAGACGATCTTCTCGGCGGACTCCTGCGGAGTCTCCTTGTCGGTCCGCACCTCGAGGAAGTCGTGGTCCGGCGCCTCGTAGGGGTCGTCGACGCCGGTGAAGCCCTTGATCTTGCCCTCGCGCGCCGCGCGGTAGTTGCCCTTCTGGTCGCGCGCTTCGCAGACGTCGATCGGCGCGTTCACGAACACCTCGACGTAGTTGCCGATGCGCTCGCGATTCTCGGCGCGGATGTCCTTGTACGGGGAGATCGCCGCGACCAGCACGGTGCCGCCGTGGCGGGTGATCTCGCCGGCGACGTAGCCGATGCGGCGGATGTTCATGTCGCGGTCTTCCTTCGAGAAGCCGAGACCCTTCGAGAGGTGCGTGCGCACCACGTCGCCGTCGAGGTTGGTCGACGGGCGGCCGTGCTCGAGGAGGCGCATCGCGAGGATCTCGGCGATCGTGCTCTTGCCGGCCTGCGAGAGACCCGTGAGCCACACCGTGACGCCCTGCTTCACGCGCGGCGGGTACGCCTCGTTCAGAACCTGCGCGATCTCCTTGCGCGTGAACCACTCGGGGAGCGGCAGGCCCTTCTCGAGGTAGTCCTTGCGGACCTGCGTGCCGGAGATGTCGGCGGTCTTCGTGCCCTGCGGCACCTGGTCGACCGAGAGGTAGCACTGCTTCTCGGGGACGTAGACCTGCATCTTGAACTCGACCGGCGTCACGCCGATCTCGGCCGTGTGCTTTCGCATCAACTCCTGCGCGTCATAGGGCCCGTAGAAGTCCTTGCCCTTCGAGTCCTTGCCGGGGCCGGCGTGGTCGCGGCCGATGATCAAGCCGTTCACGCCGTGGTTGCGCCGGATGATCGCGTGGAACAGCGCCTCGCGCGGGCCGGCCATGCGCATCGCGAGCGGAAGCAAGGACAGCGCGACCTTGCTCTCGTCGAAGTAGCGCATCGCACACTGGTAGATGCGGACGCGCGTGAAGTGGTCGACGTCGCCGGGCTTCGTCATGCCGACGACCGGGTGCACCAGGACGCCGCCGTCCTTCACTTCCTCGGCGGAGCGGCGCACGAGCTCCTCGTGCGCGCGGTGCAGCGGGTTGCGGGTCTGGAAGGCGGTGACGTTCTTCCAGCCCTTCGCCGCGAGCATCTGCCGGACTTCGGCCGGAGTGCGGCGGAGCGGGCGGAAGTCGTGGTGGATCGGGGTCTGGATGACCTGCAGACGGCCGCCGAGGCGGCGCGTCGAGGTCTTCTTCAGGCGCGAAAGCGTCGGGTGCTCGTCGTTGTTCGCGTAGATGTGCGACTTCTCGGCCTCGAGGTCGGCCTGGAAGTCGTCGTCGACCGTGAGGACGGCGAGGAGCACGCCCTTGTGGTCGACGAGCGAGACCTTCTTGTCGGCCGGGACGACGAAGTCCTTCGCGACTTCGAGCGTGACGGGCAGCGGCCACAGCGTGCCGCTCGCGAGGCGCATCTCGCCGACGACGGACTCATAGTCCTTCCGGGTCATGAACCCGGAGAGCGGCGAGAACGCGCCGGTCGCGAGCAGCTCGAGGTCGCACAGCGCCGCCTCGGAGAGCAGGAGCTTCGGCGCGCGCCCCGCGGCTTCCTTCACGCGCTCGCGCTCGTCTCCCGTGAGACAGAGGTTCTGGAGCCGGCCGCCGTACGGGGTGATGAGTGAGTCCGTCATGGAGTCCCGCGGGTTCAGTAAAAGCGGGCAGTTTCGCGGATCTCCAGCACGGAATCAAGGACGGCGGCCGGCGGGTGGGGCCGGACGACGGGCGTCAGTTTCCGCCGTCGACCTTCTTGCCATTGCCGGGGGCGATCGGCGGGCCGTTGCCCGGGCTGCCCGGGTGCTTCTCGAGCCACTTCGCGCGGATCTCCTTGCGCTGCTCCTCGAAGCGGGCCTGCGCCTCGGCGCGCTCCTTCGCGAACTGGTCCTCGAGCGCCAGGCGCTTCTTGTCGAAGTCCTCCGGCTTGCCGGCCTTCCGCGCCTCGACGCGCGCCTTGTCGATCTCGATGTCGTGCTTCGCGTCGACGTCGTCCTGATCCTTGTCGCGCTTCGCGAAGATGTCCTTCAGCTTCTGCTTCCAGTCGGGATCGTCCAGTTCGCTCGGCGGGCGGACCGTGCCGGGAAGAGCGAGGCGTCCCTCGTCGCGCTCGCCGTGCGGGAAGTTCTCGTTCACGACCTTCAGCGCGCGGCGGAGGTCGGAGAAGCTGACGTCGGGCTTGCCGTCGCCGGTGACGTCCACCGAGTCGACCTTCGGGTCGGGGCTGCCGTATTCGCCGCCGAGCGCCGCGTCGGCCCACTGGAACACCTGCTGGACGGTCTTGCCGATCAGCGGCTTCGCGACGCCGTCCTCGAACTGCAGGTCGCGCAGCTCGACGTCCTTCTTCTTCTCCATGGGCGAGTCGCCGAGCATGCCGTGACGATTGAAGCGCTGGTTCAGGCGCGCGGCGATCATCTCACCGGCGAGCGAGCCGGCGTCCTCGACGCCCTCGCGCGACTCGAGCGTGAGCGCGGCGGCGGTGCCGCGGAGCGGCAGCACCTTGCGCACCTGCTCGCCCGACTTGAACGTGAACAGCTTGCCCTTCTTGTCGCCCGAGCCGATCGGGAGGCCGTCCGGAAAGATCTCCGCGAAGCGCGTCTCGAGCAGCTTGGTCACCTTCGGAACCGCGCCGGGTCCCTCGCCCCATTCCTCCTGCGTGAACGTGACGAACGCTGGCAGCGCCGCGCCCGGCTTCGGCGTCCCGGGCTTCGCCGCGCTGCCCGGATTGCCGCCCGCCTTCTTGACGGCGCCCTTGCCGGCTCCGTCGCCGGCGAGCCCGCACGGCGTCGCTCCGAGGAGGAAGACGAGTGAGAACGCGACGGGGAGAGAACGGGCGGTCGGTTTCATGAGTGTCTCCGGAGGGGAGAGCGGGGAAGTTGCGAGGGATGATTACGCGCTGGCACCGACGGGCGCTTGACCCGGCCGGCGAGCGGCGAGCACGTCGCGATAGACGCGCTCCATGTTGCGCGCGCGCGCGGCGCTCGTGAAGCGTGCGCGGACGATCGCCATCCCGGCGGCCGCGCGCTGCTTCGATTCCGCCGGGTCGTCGAGCGACTCGAGGATCGCGCGCGCGAGCGCGTCGGGGTCCATCGGCGGGACGAGCAGGCCGGTCTCGCCGTGGCGCACCAGCTCGACGTTGCCGGCAATCGACGTCGACACCACCGGCGTGCCCATCGCGAGCGACTCGCGCAGCGCGCCGGTGAGGCCCTCGCCGCGACTCGACGCGCACACCGAGAGGTCGAAGGACTTGAGGAGGCGCGGCACGTCGTCGCGGAAGCCGAGCGCGATCAAACGGCCTTCCGGAAGGTCGGCCATCGCGGCGCGGCGCTTCAGCTTCGCGATGTCGCCGCCGCCGACGCACACGAACCAGCAGTCGTCGCGCTTCTTTGCGACCTGCGCCGCGGCGCGGACGAAATACTTGTGGCCCTTCTTCGAGTCGAGGTTGGCGACGACGCCGACCAGCTTCGCGTGCGCCGGCACTCCGAACTCGCGCGTGCGGTCGTACGGCTCGACGTCCGCCCCGAAGCGATGCTCGTCGAACGCGCCGTAGACCGTGCTGATCTTCACCGCGGGAACACCGACCAAAGTCACGAGCAAGGTCTTCAACGCCTCGGCGACGACGACGACGCGGTCGATGCGCTTGCTGCGGAAGCGGCGCGCCTGCAGGAGGCTCGGCGGCTTGCTGGTGCCGACGTTCGCGACCGCGGCGACGTCCGGAGCGAACGGCGCGGCGCGCAGGAACTGCGCGAGCGCGAGCTCGCGATGCAAGTGGACGATGTCGTACCCGTCGGCGATCAAGCGGCGCACGGCCGCGACCCCGGACAGACCGGACAGCGGGATCCCGACGTAGCGGCAACCGATCGATTCGACCTTCGCCTTCGTCGCGGCGTCGGTGCGCCCGTGCCGCTCGTTCACCGCAAACGTGACCTCGTGCCCGAGCCGCGCCAGCTCGCGCGAGACGAGCCACGCTTGGATCGCTCCGCCCGACCCGATGCGCGTGTGGGTCAAGAGCTGGAGAATGCGCATGGGCGAGGCCGCGGCGGGACTCACGCGGTCTCCTCGCGGAAGAAGTCGTCGATCGGGCCCTCTTTTTCCCCGCGCTGCATCGCGTCCATCTGGAGGGCGAGCGCGCGGGCGTACTTCCCGTTGGTCGCAATCAGCTCCTCGTGGGTTCCCTGTTCGGCGATCGCGCCTTTGTCGAGGACGATGATCTTGTCGGCCTGGCGGATCGTCGAAAGGCGGTGCGCGATCACCAGCGTCGTGCGGCCGTGCATCAGGCGGTCGAGCGCGCCCTGGACCGCGGCCTCCGACTCGGAGTCGAGCGCGGAGGTCGCTTCGTCGAGGATGAGGATCGGCGGGTTGCGCAGGAGCGCGCGCGCGATCGCGATGCGTTGGCGCTGGCCGCCCGACAGGCGGCTGCCGCGTTCGCCGAGCGTGGTCTCGTACCCCTTCGGCTTTTCGGCGATGAACTCCGTCGCGTTTGCGGCTTCCGCGGCCCACGCGACGGTGTCGTCGTCGACCTTCTTCGTGATGCCGTACGCGATGTTCTCCTTGATCGTGCCGCGGAACAGCACGGTCTCCTGCGAGACGATGCCGATCTTCTGGCGCAGGGACTTCAACTGGAAGTCTTTGATGTCCTTGCCGTCGATCAAGATGGCGCCGCCGGTGACGTCGTAGAACCGCGGCAGAAGGTCGACGAGCGACGTCTTGCCGGCGCCGGACGGGCCGACGATCGCGACGGTCTCGCCGCGCTTCACCGAGAACGAGATGCCGTTCAGGACCGGGCTGTCTTCGTGGTAGTGGAAGCGCACGTTGTCGAATGCGATCGTGTCGCTCACCGTCTCGAACGGGATCGCGTTCGCGGCTTCCTTCACTTCCGGCGCGACGTCGAGGATCTTGTTGATGCGACCCGCGGCGACGATGCCGCGCACGTAGTCGTTGCTCATCTTCCCGATCTTGCGCACCGACGAGTTCATGCGCTGCAGTGCGAGGACGACGGTGCCGAGCGTCGCGATGTTCGCGTTGCCGCCGATCACCTGCATCCCGAGCACGAGGATGGCGAGGCCGATGCCGAAGCCGGCGACGGTGTCGACGAGCGGGTCGGTGGCCGCGCGCAGGCGGTAGGTCTCGAGCTGGCGCTGGTACATCGACGCCGTCGAGCGCTTGAACTTCTGGATCTCGAACTTCTCGGCCGAGAACGCCTTCACCGCCTTCTGTCCGGCGAGGGCTTCCGAGATCACGGCGTACATGTCGCCCGAACCGGCCTCCGCGGACTTGTCGCGGTGGCGCAGCTTGTCCGCGATGATGCGGATCGGGACGATCGCGACGCCGACGAACAAGACGGCGAACAGCGCGCCGACGCTCGCCTGCATCCAGATGAAGCCCAGCGTCACGATGAACGTGACCGCCTCGGTGGGGATGCCGATCGCTAGGCCGACCATCAGCTCGCGCAGCTTCTGCACGTCCTTGGTGAGGCGCGCGACGAGCTTGCCGGAGTGCGTGCTCTGATGGAACCGCAGCGGCAGGCGGATCACGTGCTTGAAGCAGTCGTCGCGCAGGTCGCGGATCACGGTGCGCGTGACGTCCGACATGATCAGCGCCTGGCCGAACTTCAGCATCGCGCCGAGCAGGATCACGGAGATGAAGATGCCGACCGTGACGAGCAGCGCGCGCACGCGATCGCCGGGCGCGACAGGGCGCATGGTGGCGGCCGGCGGGGCGAAGTGCAGAACGGGGCCGGTCGTCTTCGGTGCCATCCCGACGAGCGCGAGCGCGCGATCGAGGAGCCCTGGCTCGGCCGGTGCGGCCGCGGCGCCGTCGGCCGGAGCGGTCACCTCGACGTCGCCGCCGAACGACTTCAGGCCCTTGCCGCGCGCGTTCGGGTCGATCACCGACATGCCGCGGTGCAGGAGGAAGAGCTGCGCGGCGACCATCGAGCCCGCGATGATCGAGAGCACGAGCGCGACGGAGATCTTCTTCCAATGCTGGCGGGTGTAGGGCCACAGCCGCTTCAGGATGCGGATGTCTTCCTGCGTGAAGACTGTGAACGCGCGCTTCAGGCGCGCCCAGCCGGTGAGCGTGATTTCCTGCTCGGCCTCCGCGACCTCCTCGTCGTCGAGGTCGAGCCCGGCGGACGCGGGCTTGTCGGGCGACGGACCGGTGGCGGCGAACGGCAGCGGGCCGTCCTTGCGCAGGATGTTCCAAGTGGCGTCCGGCGGGACGTCCCCGTCCTTCTGTTTCTTCTTCTTGTCGTCCGCCATCGGGCTCAGCCCACCGTGGCCGCCGCCACCGCGCGCACGTCGTCGGGCAGGTCGAGGTCGATCGCCTCGTAGAGATGACGTGCCGCGCGCGTAGACGCGCTTCCCGGCTGGAAGAACAGGTCCTTCGCGATCGCGCGCCGGACCTCGGACAACTCCTCCGGACGGTCGAGCAGGCGCGGCACGACGTCCTTCAACTGCGCGGCGGTCTGGACCAAGGTGCCGCCCTTGCGGCCCCAGGTCTTCAGGTCGATCTGCGCGGCGCGCTTGCCGTTCAGGATCTCGGGCACGTCGAAGAAGACGATCGGGCGGTCGCGCAGCGTGTACTCGAACGCGACCGACGACGCGTCGGTGACCAGGAGGTCGGCGGCGGCGAGCAGCGGCACGACGTCGGAGCCGAGGTCGGAGCGCAGCCGCGGGTGCTTCCACGCGCGCAGCTTCGCGCTCCAGTCGATCGTGCACGCCGGGTCGTTCGACGCGTGGTCGTGCGGCTTGACGATGACGTTGATCGGCAGCTCGAGCAGCGCGTCGATGATCGCCTGGCCGTGACGGTGGAGCGAATTGCCGACGTCGCCGGTCGGGGCGTACAGCACGGTCGGCACCGCCGGATCGAGGTCGAGGTCGACCAGGACCTGGGTGCGCGAGAGCGTGCCGTCGACCAGGCGGTCGAGCTTGGGGACGCCCACCATGACCATCCGCGGGTCGCCGTCCTTCAGGAGCCCGGTCTCGATGAACTTCCGCCGGTGGTACGGCCCGGGGAGGAACAGCCGGTCGAAGACGAGCGCCTTGTTCGAGACCGCGCAGTTCTTGAACGACACCCCGTGGAAGATTTCGATCTTCATCTTCGCGAGCCGGGGCATGACCCGCTGCGAGAAGTTCGGCGAGAGGTAGGCGTCGAACGGCAGGAGGCGGGCGAGCCGGTAGGGGGTCACGCCGCGGCGGACACCCAGGCGCGCGAAGAACTCGCGGAGGTTCTCCCGCACGCCTTCGTCGATGCGCCGCGTGTGGCTCAACGTCCCGGTGTGGAAGAACTTGAGCCGGCGGTCCGCTTCCATCCGCGCCACGATCGGGCGGTACATCACCACGTTCACGCCGTTGTTCGCGGAACAGAGGATCCAGCGTTTCCGGAGGGGAAAAGGCATCAGGAGGTGGGGGTCGCCCGAGGGATGGAAGGCGGCGGATGGTAACCGAACGAGGGGGGGTGACTGAACATCGAAGCCGGGGGGTTGGCCGTTGGCTTTTGTGCCCGCGCGCGGCAACCTCGCTGGCGG
>CAZOLL010000065.1:0-13530 GCA_964580365.1 uncultured Phycisphaeraceae bacterium | reverse complement strand
GCCCGCGTCCGTCGGTCAGGGCGCGCTTCGTGCCTTCTTTGTGTGCTTCGTGTTCAGACCGCCGACCCCCGCCTTCACGCCCCCGCGCGTTCCCTCGCCAACCGGTCGTCCGGGTTCTCCTCCAGCACGATGCGGTAGCACGCCCGCGTTTCCTCGAGACGCTGCATCCGCCACAGCACCGCGCCCAGGTTGCGGTAGATCTCGACGTACCGGCCGTCGCTTCGCTCGATCGCTTGCGCGCAGCGTGCCGCCGCGAGCTCCAGCTCTCCGCGGTACAGGTGGAACAGCGAAAGGAAGTGGTCCTCGCTCGGGTAGTCCTGCTGCGCGACGAAGCCGGACGCGAACCGCGCGATCGCCGTGGGCCGCGAACGGCCGCGCGGGAAACCGGGGAGCGTCGCGAGGTCGATCGCGGGGAAGGCGTCGCGCGTCGGGAGCTTTTTGTCGACGAAGCGCGCCGCGTCCGCGTCCGAACGCACGAACACCGCGGCGACCCGGTCGGCGTGCGCGAGCGTCCAGCGCGGGTCCTTCGTCAGCATCTCGAGGAGCTTCGGGAACGTCGCGTACGGCGCGATCACCCAGCGCGCGTCGACGCGCTGCACCTCCGCGGCGAACTCCGCGTTCGACGAGAACGCGACGCGATAGCGCCGGAAGAACTCTTCCCCCACCACCTCGAGCCGGCCATCGATGTAGACCGGTTCGTCCTGCCCCCACATCAGCCAGCCGCCGAAGTTCAGGTGGTTGATCGGACGGCCGCGAATGCCCGCACGCTTCACGAACTCGACGGCGTCGATCGGCAGCACGCCGCGGTTCCAGTCGAGCCCGATGCGCGACGCGCGGCGCGTGTCGATGAAGTACGCGTCGGTCGCGACGCGCGCGCCGAGGAGCGTCGCGACCGCGAGGACGGCGATCCACACCGCGGCGCGAACGCGCGGCAAACGCCGCGCGAGCGCCGGCTCGAACGACGCGAACGCGGTGATCGTCACCGGCAGCGCCGCGACGATCAGGATCGGCATGTTGCGGATCATCGACACGGCGGGGATCGCGAACACGACGATCGCGAGCGCAGACGCGAACCGCTTTCGCACCGCGAGCACGATCGCGGCGAGCCCGGCGAGCACCGTGAACACGCGGAACGACCACAGCGGCAGCCAGGGCTGGAACGGATTCCCGCCCGTCGTCGACGCGGTAAACGGCGAGACGAACTCGCCGATCTCGCGCGCGAACGGGTTCGCCTCCGAGAAGCGCGTCAGCAGCGTGAACGGGAACAGGAATCCTTCGAGCCCGTACGGGTTCACGACGCAGGCGAGCGCGCACGCGAGCGCCGCCTTCGCGAGCGGTCGATCGAGTCGCCGGGTCTCGAGGACTCCGCCGGCGATGCGGCACGCGAGCAGTCCGAGGCCGAGCACGAACAGCGCGTGGCAGTTCGCCCACGCGAGGAAGATCGCAGGCAGCGTCCACATCGGGTCGCGCGCGCCCGCGTCGCGCCGCGCGAGCAGGAACTGTGTGAGCGCGAGGAAGAAGTAGGAGAGGATCTCCGGCCGGATCTCGAAGCGCATCTCGCACGCGAGCACGGCGACCAGCGCGAAGAACGGTGTCGCGATCGAGCTCGCGACGCGCGCGCTCCGCACGAGAAGGAAGAACGTCCCGAGGATCAGCGCGACGTTCAGGATCACGAGGCCGGCCGCGCCGGCGGCGCGCTCGACGAGCGCGATCAGCACCTGGTATCCCCACGACCCGTCCACGTAGTCGTGGTCCGTCATCGTGTACGAGAACGGATCCGTCCGCGGCCACCCGTGCCCATCGAGGATCCAGTTGCCGGCCTTCAGATGGAAGCCGACGTCGAGGCTGTCGACCTGCCGCGTCGCGAGCAACGCCGCGAGCGCGAACACGGCGACGAGCGCCGCACGCGCGAGCGGGCTCTGCTTCTCGGTCATCGCTTCCGCGTGAGCAGCCATTCGATCGCCGCGTCGAGCTCGTCGTTCACGATCAGCGTGTGGCCGACCTCCGGCACTTCCTTCAACTCGATCGGCTGGCCGCGCGCCTTCGCGTCCGCGACGATCGACCGCGCCCGCGCCGGCGGCGAGATCGGGTCGAGCGCGCCCTGCACCACGAGGCACGGCGGGTACGAGGCGCCGGGCGCGAACGGCCGCACGCCGGCGATGCACACCGCTCCCGCGAACAGGTCCGGCTCCTCCTCGACGATCCGGCACGCCGCGATGCCGCCGAGCGAGTGGCCGATCAAGTACACGCGCGCCGGGTCGACCGGGTACTCGGCCGCGAGGTGCTCGATCAGGAGCGTGATCGGCGCCGGCTCTTCCGCGAACAGATACGTGAGCGGCGACGCGAGCAGGAAACCGCGCTGCTCCGCGAGCTGCTCGATGCGCCCGCGGCCGTAGCCGTCGAGCCACATGTTTTCGTCGCCGCCCGCGCCGTGGAGCACGATCACGAGCGGCACGGGCTCCTTGCCGCACGCCGCCTTCGGAGCGAACACGCGCACGGGCTGGCGCGAACCGCAGTCGATCGTGCGCCATAGGTCGCCCTCGTGCCGCCGGTACGGGACGACGGAGTCCGACAGCGCGTCGATCTCGCGGCGCAACTGGTCGGCGAGAACGAACGGATCGGCGAGCCACTGCGTGGTCGTCATCTCGGACGGCTTGTCGCGGAGCTGCTCGTTGCGCGCGCGGCAGCACGCGATGGCGTCCTCGAGCGACGGCGTCGCGCCGCGCAGTCCGTCGATCCGCGCCGCGTTCGCCTTGCGCATCGCGTCGAACGACTCCGCCGACGCACGGAAACGGACCGTGCGCGAAGACATCGACGGAGTTTCGGCGCGCTCCGGCACGAGGCGGATCGAGCCCGTGCCCTGCGGCTTCACGCGCTCCGGCAGCGCGATCGTCCGACGCACGTCGACGTCGTGCTCGCAATCGACGGTGATCTCGATCGGATCGCCGGCCGGTTCCTCGCGCCCGCCGAACGAGACGAGGACGCGCAACGCGAGCGGCACGGGATCCTCGAGATCCTCGCGGTAGAGCGACGTGATGCGCAGGTTCGCGGTGAACGGTCCAGCCCCGACCAAGGTCGGCGGCTCGAGGCGCAGGTCGAGCGACTCGAGCGCGCGCTCGACGTCGTCGCGCGCGCGGCCGGCGACGTCGGCCGTCAGCGCTGTGAGCGCGCGCATCGCGTTTCGCGCGTCGCCGCCGAAGAACCCGACCGTCACTTCATCGAACACACGGTTCACTTCGGCAAGCGACGGCGCGGTACGTCCGCTCACGCGGTATTCGGAGTACGCCGTCTCGAAGCGCTGATACGCGTCGGCGAAGTCGGCGCGCGTCGCCTGTGCGTGTGCGCGCGACGCGAGCGCGGCCAACGCGAAGAGGACGAGACGCGAACTCGTGGCCATGACGCGCGTCATGCGGGAACGCCCTCCGATCGAACCGTATCGAGCGCCGGCGTCATCGGCGCCACGGGCGCGGCCTTCGCGCCGAGGCTGAGCAGCGTCTCGCCGGCCGCGGGCCTCGATCGAACGCCCGGCGCGATCACGAGGAGCTTCTTATCGGCGGTGACGATCGCGAGCGGCAGCGCCGCGCCGTCGTTCTGTGCCTGGAAGTCCTCGGCCGAGAACCTGTCGGTGAACGCGGTGGCGCGCACTTCCTCGCCGCGCTCGACGCGCGCGGTGATCGCCTGGAACGTCGCGCTCGGGTCGAACAGCACGATGCCGTGGCGCGCGAGGCTCGGGTCGCCGCCCGTCGCGGCGCCGCCCGGAGCGGGAGCGACGCGATAGGCCTTGTCCCGACCGAAGAGGTCGCCGGTCTCCGCGGTCATGAGCGCGTTCGCCTCGTCGTTCGGCGTCATCGCGAACATGCGGCCGAGACCGCCGAGGTCAAGCCGGTCCCGCGCGTCGTCGGCGAGCACGTTGGCGACGCTCGCATCGAGTCCGGCGAGCCGCGCGTCTCGGACGTTCTCGCGGTTCGTGTCGACGAGCACCACGCGGAACCCCTGCTTCGAGATCGCGACCGCGAGCGAGCGAGCGAATCGATGCGCGCCGACGATCAGCACGCCTTGGGGGTTTCTCACCGCGAGACCGAGTCGGCGCGCGAGCGGCGCGGCGCCGAGCCCGTAGATCGTCACCGTGCCCACGATCACCGCGAACATCAGCGGCGCGAGGTTCTTCGCGCCTTCGACTCCGACGGCCTCGAGCTTGAGGCCAAGGGCGGAGGTGACGGCGGCAGCGACGATGCCGCGCGGCGCAACCCCTGCGAGGAACCTGCGCACGGCCGGCGAAAGACCCGTGCCCATCGATGCGACCGCCACCGCGACCGGACGGACGACCAGTACGAGCACCGCGACGAAGATCACGGAGCGGATACCGATCTCGCCGAGGTCCTCGGTGCGCACGCGCGCAGAGAGCAGGATGAACAACCACGCGAGCAGAAGCACGCGCAGGTTCTCCTTGAACTCGAGGATGTGGCGCACGGCGACCGTCTTCTGGTTGGCGAGCGCGATGCCCATCACCGTCACCGACATGAGGCCGGTGTCGTCGTGCCAGAGGTTCGCGACGCGCCACGCACCGAGCACGAACGCGAGGGTGACCGCGGCGTGCAGGTGGTCCGGCACCCAGCGCCGGCACAGCATCCGGTGCAGGACGAACCCGAACGCGAGGCCGACCGCGACGCCGCTCGCGATGCCGTAGGCGACGTCCCGAACGGCGTCGAACGGCTGCGGGAAGTTGCGCCCGGCCTCGATCGACTGGAACACGACGACGGCGAGAAGCGCGCCGATCGGATCGGTGAGGATGCCCTCCCACTTGAGCAGCGTGCCCGCCGGCGGGTCGGGTCGCACGTGACGCAGAAGCGGACCGATCACCGTCGGCCCGGTCACCGTGAGGAGCGCGCCGAACAGGACCGCAAGCGGCCAATCGAGCCCGGCGCACCAGTGCGCCGCGACCGCCGCGAGCACGCCGGTCACCGCGACTCCCAGGGTGGTGATCTGCACCACGGCGCGGCGCACGCTTGTGATCTCCGAGAAGCGCAACGAGAGGGCGCCCTCAAACATGATCACCGCGACCGACATCGAGACGAACGGGAACAAGAGGTCACCGAGCAGCCGATCGGGGTCGAGCCGGCCGAGGATCGGCCCGGCGAGGAAGCCCGTGATCAAAAGGAGGAGGATCGACGGCACGCGGATGCGCCAGGCGATCCACTGCGCGCCGACCCCGAGGATCAGCACGGTGAGCAGCGCTTCGACGGTGTCTCGGGTCAGGACCGGGTGATCCTACGCGGGCGCCGTCACCGATCCGCGAGCGCAACCTCGAGCCCGGCGTCGATCGTCCGAGAACGGAACTCGAACCCTGCCAACGCGAGGCGCGCCGGCACGACGCGCATCGACGCGAGCAGGACCGCGTCGGCCAGCTCGCCGAACATGAGGCGGATCCCGAACGCGGGCGCAGGAATGATCGTCGGACGGTGGAGCTGGCGGCCGAGCGCGCGCGTGAACTCGGCGTTCGTCACCGGCGTGGGGGCCACGCAGTTGACCGGCCCGCGCAGCGCGTCCTGCTCGAGCGCGAACGCGAACGCCGCGACGAGGTCCTCGAGCGTGATCCAACTGACCCAGTGCTTTCCGTCGCCGAGTCGCCCCGCGATGCCGAGCGAGAACGGCAACAACATCTTCTTCAGCGCGCCGCCCGATCGCGAGAGCACCATCCCGATGCGCATCTGCGCGACGCGGATGCCCGCGGCGACGGCGTCCTTCGTCGACGCCTCCCAGTCGCGGCAGACTTCCGGCAGGAACCCGACCCCCATCGCGCTGCCCTCGTCGAGCACGGCGTCGCCGCGGTTGCCGTAGAAGCCGATCGCGGACGCGGAGAGCAGGACGCGCGGCTTCCTCGCGAGGCTCGCGAGCGCGGCGCACAGCGTCTCGGTCCCGTTCACGCGGCTCGCGAGGATGCGCGCCTTGCGCGCGGGCGTCCATCGTCCCGCCGCGATGTTCTCGCCGGCGAGGTGGATCACCGCATCGAAGCCCTCGAGCGCCGCGCGGTCGATCTGTCGCGCCGAAGGATCCCAGCGGATGCCGCTACTGCCGGCCCGCACGAGCGGGACGACCTCGTGCCCGGCCGCGCGCAGGCGCGGCACGAGCGCGGCGCCGACGAGACCCGACGAACCCGAGACGAGGATGCGCATCGCGACCGATGGTAGCGGGACGTCACTGCGCCGCGAGGAAGACCTTCTCCGGCCGCAGCCGGCGGCTCTCGCGATCGAGCCGCAGCACGGCGAGCATCCGGCCGTCCCGTGAATGCGCGCGCACGAGGTCCGCCGTGATCTCGGCGGGCGCGGCGATCGGCACGCCGTGGATCAAGCGCGCCTCCGACTCTTCGTCGAGGTCCACGCGCGGCCAGTCGCCGAACCCCGCCTCGAGCGGCAGCGCGTGCGTGCGCCACGTCTCGGACGACAGGTCCGCGACGCGCTTCGACGCCGCGATCGAAAACGGCCCGCTCGCCATGCGGCGCAGCGCGACCAGGTGAGCGCCGCAACTGAGTTCTTCGCCGAGGTCGCGCGCCAAGGAGCGGACGTAGGTCCCCGCGCTGCATCGCACGTCGAGCACCACGCCCGGCGTCCCAAACGCGACGAGGTCGAGCGCGCGGATCGTCACCTCGCGCATCGGCAGCTCGAACGACTCGCCCTTGCGCGCGCGGACGTACGCGCGGACGCCGCCCTGCTTCACCGCCGCGAACGCCGGCGGCCGCTGCGAGATCGTGCCGCGGAACTTCGCGAGCGCGGCGACGAGCCGCTCCTCCGTCACGTCGACCGGCCGCTCGCGCAGGATCTCGCCCTGCGCGTCGTCGGTGGTCGTCGTCACGCCGAGGAGCAGCGTCGCGCGATAGGTCTTGTCGTGACCGGTGAGGTACTCGGCGAGCCGCGTCGCCGTGCCGACCAGGACGACCAGCACGCCGGACGCCAGCGGGTCGAGCGTGCCGGCGTGGCCGACACGCCGCTCGCCGGTGAGGCGGCGCACGGCGTCGACGACGTCGTGCGAGGTCGGGCCGACGTCCTTGTCGATCACGAGGATGCCCGGCTCGGTCATCGCGACCTGTCTTCGCGGGGTTCGCGGGATTCGCGGGACTCGAGCGCGTCGATCGCCGGCATGTCGCCGCACTGGCGCGCCGCGGCCAGCACGCGCGCCGCGTACGCCTTCCAGTCGAACTTCCGCGACGTCGACGCGAACGTCATGCAGCGCACCATCCCGAACACCGGCCGCTGCGGCGCCCACGGCCGGTCGTGCTTGCCGGCGATCGACCACGCGATGCCGGTGTATCCGTTCGGGTCGCGGCCATCGAGCTCGTACCGGTCGTTCAGCTCGATCGCGATCGCGAACGCGTCGTCGGGCGTCTTGCTCCACTCGAGCAGCTTTTTGCCCCAGTACATGCGCATCACGTTGTGCATGTGGCCGGTGACGCGCATTTCGTGCTGCGCCGCGTTCCACAGCGGGTCGTTCGTCTTGCCGAGCTCGAGCTGCTCGCGCGTGTAGCGGTGCGGGCGCGGGTCGCCCGCGTGCAGCGCGAGCGTCTTCAGCGCCCACGCCGCTTGGCCCGCGAGGCGGTCGTAGTCGGGATTGCGCGCCACGTAGTTGATCGCGAGCTCGCGACGCACGACGAGCTGCTCGATGAACGCCTCCTTCGCGGCGTCCGGCGCGTTCGAGTCGATCACCGCGCGCGCGACCTGACGCGGGCCGATGTGCCCGAAGTGGAGCCACGGCGAAAGGCGGCTCGTCCCCGCCTCGTCCTCCGGTCGGTTGCGGCGCTCCGGGTAGTGCGCGAGCCGTCGCGTGACGAACGATCGCAGCTCGGCAAGCCCCGCGCGCGTGCCGCCGGTGAACGCCGCGACCGGCGCCGCCTTGCGATCGATCGGCAGCCGCGCGAGGAGCTTCTCCTTCGTGATCGACTCCGACTTCGGCGGTGACTCGGCCCGCACGTGCGCGCGACGCGCCGGCGGATCGACGAGGAAGTCACCGAGCCGCTTGTGGATCTTCGGGCGGATCGTGCGCGCGGCGAACTCTTCCTTCTCGAAGCACGCGGTCGGCACGACGACGTCGGCGTCGACCGTGACGAGCGCGACGTCGAGACGTTCGGCCGCGACGACGCGCCAGCGCTCGGTCTCACGCAGCGGGTTCTCGTCGCCGATGACGATCGCGGGCTTCACCTCGGACGCGAAGCGATCGAGCCGGTGGTTCGGGAAGGGGCGGTAGACGAACGCGGCGCCGCGGCGCGTCACGTCTCGCTCGACGTCGGCGACGCCGTCGAGAAGGAACGCGTAATGCCGCTCGTTCGCATGCGGGAAGAACGGCACCGGCGCGAGGAACACGAACAACGGCAGCGCGAGCGCGTTCGCGAGGTCGATCGCGACGTCGAACGCCGGGTTGTCGACGCCGCGCTGCGCCCGCTGCATCCAAAGGAGGACGCATTGGCCCGCGGCGTCCAGCGGGCGGTCGTTCCGCAGGCGGCAGCGGCGGTCGGTCTCGAGCAACGTGGCGAGCAGTGGATGCATCGAGCGCGGTCCGGGCGGCATGCGGAGCGTTGAAGAGGACGGTGTGGGCGCACCGATATACTCGACGCATGGCGAAGGCACGCAAGCCCGCTTCGGGACAGAAGACGCCGCCCACGGCCGCCGGCGCCGGTGGTGCCGCGAGCACCGGTCCGGCCGCCGAGCGCGAGCCGGAGAAGCCGCCCGCCGCACCGGTCGCACCGCCCGCGGCAGCGGTCGCGAAGTCCTTCCTCACCGACGACGACGTCTACCTGTTCAACCAGGGCTCGCACTTCCGCCTCTACGAGAAGCTCGGCGCGCACGCGACGCGGCAGGACGGCAAGGACGGCGTTCACTTCGCGGTGTGGGCGCCGAACGCCGCGCGCGTCTCGGTGATCGGCTCGATGAACGACTGGCGCAAGGGCGAGCACGTCCTCGCGCCGCGCGGCACGAGCGGCATCCACGAAGCGTTCTTCCCCGGCCTCGATCCGCGCTGCTGGTACAAGTACCGCGTCGAGTCGAAGCACGGCGGTTACTCCGCCGACAAGTCCGACCCGTTCGCCTTCCTGCAGGAGATCGCGCCGCGCACCGCGTCGCGCGCGTGGGACCTCGGCTTCGAGTGGAGCGATCGCGCCTGGATGAAGGAGCGCGCGGCGCGCCAACGGCTCGATCGTCCGATGTCCGTGTACGAGGTGCACCTCGGCAGCTGGGTGCGCGGCGAGAACGGACGCCACCTCACCTACCGCGAGCTGGCCCCGCGCCTCGCCGAGTACGTGACGCGCCTCGGTTTCACGCACGTCGAGCTGCTCCCGATCCTCGAGCATCCTTTCTATGGGTCGTGGGGTTACCAGGTCTCCGGCTACTTCGCGCCGACGTCGCGCTACGGGTCGCCGCAGGACCTCATGTTCTTGATCGACACGCTGCACCGCGCGGGCGTCGGCGTGTGGCTCGACTGGGTGCCCGCCCACTTCCCCGCGGACGAAGCAGCGCTCGGCTTCTTCGACGGCACCTGGTTGTTCGAGCACGCCGACCCGCGCAAAGGCTTCCACCCGGACTGGAAGACGAAGATCTTCAACTTCGGTCGCGCGGAGGTGCGCAGCTTCCTGATCTCGAGCGCGCTGTTCTGGCTCGACAAGTACCACTTCGACGGGCTGCGCCTCGATGCCGTCGCGTCGATGCTGTACCTCGACTACTCACGCAAAGAAGGCGAGTGGTTGCCCAACGAGCACGGCGGCAAGGAGAACCTCGAGGCGATCGCTTTCTTGCGCCGGCTGAACGAGGTGGTGTACGAGCAGTTCCCCGGCGTGCAGACCACCGCGGAGGAGTCGACGTCGTGGCCGATGGTCAGCCGGCCGACGTACCTCGGCGGGCTCGGCTTCGGCATGAAGTGGGACATGGGCTGGATGCACGACACGCTCAACTACTTCAAGGCCGACCCGATCGGCCGGAAGCACAACCACAACCAGGTCACGTTCCGCCACCTCTACTCCGACTCGGAGAACTTCCTGCTCGCGCTCTCGCACGACGAGGTGGTGCACGGGAAGGGCTCGCTCCTCGACAAGATGTCGGGCGACGCGTGGCGGAAGTTCGCGCACCTGCGCCTCCTGCTCGCGTGGATGTGGGCGCAGAACGGGAAGAAGCTCCTCTTCATGGGCGGCGAATTCGGCCAGTGGCGCGAGTGGAACCACGAGGCGCAGCTCGACTGGGAGCTTCTCGAGGACCGGCGCCACCACGGCGTGTCCGACCTCGTCGCCGCGTTGAACCGCCTCTACCGCGAACGCTCCGCAATGCACGAGCAGGACTGCGCGCGAGCGGGCTTCGAGTGGATCGACTGCACCGACGTCGAACAAAGCGTGGTCGCGCTGCTGCGCAAGGGCAAGACGAACGGCGACGACGTCGCGGCGGTGTTCAACTTCACGCCGGTGCCGCGCGTGAACTACCGCGTCGGCGTACCGCGCGGCGGCGAGTGGCGCGTCGTGCTCGACACGGACGACGCCGCGTTCGGCGGCAGCGGTTTCACGGGGCAGCGTTCGTTCTTCGCCGAGCCGGTCGAATGCCACGGCCGGAAGCACTCGATCGTGCTGCGCCTGCCTCCGCTCGGCGCGTTGTTCCTCGAGAACGACTCGCCGCCCGACCCGGAGCCGCCGCCCGCGGCGGAGAAAGCTCCAAAGCCGCCGCCGGCCGAGGCGAAGAAGACGCCGTGAGCGCGCGCACCGCTCTCGTCTGCATCCACGGGCACTTCTACCAACCGCCGCGCGAGAACCCCGGGCTCGAGACCGTCGAGCGCGAGGAGAGCGCGGCGCCCTGGCACGATTGGAACGAGCGCATCACCGCCGAGTGCTACGAGCCGAACACCGAAGCCCGCATCCTCGACGACGAGGGCCGTATCGCACGAATCGTGAACAACTGGTCGAAGATCGCGTTCGACGCCGGGCCGACGCTGTTGTCGTGGCTCGAGCGCTCGCGACCGGTCGTTTACCGCGCGATCCTCGCCGCCGATCGCGAGAGCGCGTCACGGCACGGCGGTCACGGCAACGCGATCGCGCAGGCGTTCCACCACGCGATCCTCCCGCTGTGCTCGTCGCGCGACAAGCGCACGCAGGTGGCCTGGGGCGCGCGCGACTTCGAGCTGCGCTTCTCGCGCCCGACCGAGGGGATGTGGTTGCCGGAGACCGCGGTCGACCTCGAGACGCTCGACGTGCTCGTCGACCACGGCATCCGCTTCACCGTCCTCGCACCGCGACAGGCGCGCCGCGTCCGCGAGTCGCAGGGCGCGGCGTGGATCGACGTCGGCGCGAAGCCGCTCGACACGCGGCGGCCGTATCACGTGCGGTTGCCGTCCGGCCGCACGATCGCCGTGTTCTTCTATGACGGCGCGACGTCGCAGGCGATCGCGTTCGAGGACCTGCTCGCGAGCGGAGCACGCTTCGAGAAGCGGCTGCACGACGCGTTCTCGAAGCTGCCGCGCGGGCCGGAGCTCGTGTCGGGGGCCCGCGACGGCGAGGCATTTTGGCACCCCCACCACTTCGGCGGGATTGCGCGCGCGGGGGCCCGCGACGCCAGCCAGCGCGGCGAGCGCGCGCGGCTCGTGAACTGGGGCGAAGCGCTCGCGCTCTTCCCCGCCACCGCCGAGGTCGAGCTGGTCGAGAGCAGCTCGTGGAGCTGCGCGCACGGCGTCGACCGCTGGAAGGGCGGCTGCGATTGCGGCGTCGACCCGGTTCACGGCGCGCCGTGGCGCCAGCCGCTGCGCGACGCGCTCGAGTTCCTGCGCGACCAGATCGCGCATCCGTTCGAGGAAGCTGCCGGCCGATTGCTCACGGACCCGTGGGCCGCGCGCGACGCGTACGTCGACGTCATCGTGCACCGCTCTCCCGAAACGATCGACGCGTTCTTCGCGGCGCATGCGCGCGGTCCGTTGTCCGCCGCCGAGCGCACGCGCGCGTTGAAGCTGATGGAGATGCAGCGCCACGCGCTGCACATGTTCACGAGCTGCGGGTGGTTCTTCGCCGACGTCGCGGGCCGCGAGGGACAGCTCGTGCTCGGCTTCGCCGATCGCGTGATCGAGCTCGGCGAAGAGCTGTTCGGCCAGGATCTCGGCGCCGAGTTCCGCGCGCGGCTCGCGCGGGCGAAGAGCGCGGACGCAGAGATCGGCGACGCACGGACGCTGTACGACTCGAAGGTGCGGACCCGCCGCGCCGACGCCGCGCGCGTCGCGATGAACGCGGCGATCGGAGCGCTGTTCGACGAGGACGCGACGCGCGAGCTGCCCGCGTTCACGGTGGCGACGTCCGCCGTCGCGCGCGAGACCAACGGGCGCGCGACGCTCGCGACCGGCCGCCTCTCGGTCGTCTCGCGCGTCACGCTCGACCGCTCGGAGTTCGCGTTCGCGGCGGCGCACCTCGGCGGACACCGCGTGTCGGCCGGCGTCGTGCCCGTAGCACCGGTCGCGCTCGTGCCCGCGGATCCGGACCCCGCGTTCGGCGACGCGCTGCTCGCGACGTTTCGCTCCGGCGACTTCCCGGCGTTCCTGAAGGAGATCGACCGCGCGCTGCCCGGCGCGGTGCACTCGCTGCGCGCGCTGCTCGACGACGATCGCCTGCGCGTCGTCGAGCGCATCCTCGAACGCACGGTCGCCGGCATCGAGTCGGAGCTGTTGCGCATCCACGAGGACCAGCGGCCGCTGTTGCGCTTCCTGTCCGACCTCGCGATGCCGGTGCCGCGCGCGCTGCGCGTCGCCGCCGAGTTCGCGCTCGGCCGCGAGCTGCGCGAAGCGCTCGACGCGCGTCCCGCGGAAGTGGAACGCGTGAAGTCGCTCCTGCACGTGAGCCGCGCCGAGAACGTGGCGCTCGACGCGCGGGATCTGTCGTTCGCGTTCGATCGCGCCGTCGAGCGCGTGGTCGCGCGCGCCGCCGAGCGCGTCGACAACCTCGAGCTGCTGCTTCGACTCGAGCAGTTGGTGCGGGTCGGCTCCGAGTTCCCGTTCGGCGTCGACCTGCGCCGCGTGCAGAACCTCTGCTTCCACCTCATCACGGATCACCTCGCGACCGCGCGCGACCGCGCTCGGCGCGGCGACGTCGACGCGGCCGAGTTCGCGGCGCGCGTGACCGAGCTGTCGCGCCTGGTGCGCGTGCGCGTCCCCGCCGAGGTGCCCGAGCCGTCGCGATGAGGCGCGTCCCGCGCGCGACCTACCGCCTGCAGCTCGGGAAAACGCTCCCGCTCGACAAGGCGGCGGCGCTCGTCCCCTACCTCGCCGCGCTCGGCATCTCTCACGTCTACCTCTCGCCGATCTTCCGCGCGCGCGCCGGGTCGCAGCACGGCTACGACGTCGTCGACCCGACCGTCGTTTCGCCCGAGCTCGGCGGCGAGGCGGCGTTCGACCGGCTCTGCGCCGCCACGCGCAAGGCCGGCCTCCGCATCATCCTCGACGTCGTGCCGAATCACATGGCCGCTTCGCCCGAGAACCCGTGGTTCGCGGACGTGCTGGCCGCGGGGCGCGATTCGCCGTTCGCGCGCTTCTTCG
>CAZOLL010000064.1:0-13555 GCA_964580365.1 uncultured Phycisphaeraceae bacterium | reverse complement strand
CGAGCGTGCGCTGCTCGGTTCCGTCGAGATCCTGTTCGGAGAGGGCACGCGCGGCGATCGCGCGCGCGCCTATGCGACGCGGCTCGGCGAACTCCACGTGCGCTGGCCCGACGACCTCGAGATCGCGTCGCTGCATTCGCTGGCGACGCTCGGCACCGCGACGCAGGGCCGCGAGATCGGCGTGTACATGAAGGCCGGCGCGCTCGCGGAGCAGGTGCTCGCGAAGGCGCCCGACCATCCGGGCGCGCTCCACTACGCGATCCACTCGTTCGATGACCCGGTGCATGCGCCGCTCGGCCTGCGCATGGCCGACCGCTACGGCAAGGTCGCGCCCGCCGCGGAGCACGCGCTCCACATGCCGTCGCACATCTATGTCGCGCTCGGGATGTGGAAGGAGTCGATCGACGCGAACATCGCGGCGTCGTCCGCCGCCGACGCGCGGCGCGCGCGGAAATCGCTCGGCCTCGACGCCCGCGGATACCACTCGCTGTACTGGCTCTTGTATTCGCACCTGCAGGTCGGGCACGTCGACGAGGCGGAGCGCCTGCTCGCGGAAGCGCGCGCGGACGAGAAGGAGTCGAGCACGAAGCGGATCCGCGCCCACCTGATCAACATGCGCGCGACGTTCGTCGTCGACCGGCAGGCGTGGACGGACGAGCTCGCCCGGTTCGAGGTCTCGAACGAAGGGCTCGAGGCGGCGACCGCCTGCGTCGAGCTGTCGGTCCGCGGCCGCGCCGCGCTCGCGGCGGGCGACGTCGCGAAGGCGCGCGAGTGCCTGCTCGCGATGGCGCCGCTGCGCGGACCGCTCGACGAGCTGCCGGCCGGCGCGCCGACCGCCGCGCTCTGCTGCTCGACGAGCGCAGGTTCGGCGAAGGTCGGCTACCTGCCCGACAAGCTCGCGGCCCGCGTGATGGAGCTCGAGCTCGCCGGGCTCGTCGCTCTCGCGGAGGGCGCGCGCGAGGAAGGGCTGACGCTCCTCGCCGACGCCGCCGAGCGCGAGGACACGATGGGCGACGACTTCGGCCCGCCCGTCGTCGTCGAGCCCGCGCACGAGCTGTACGGCAACGAGCTGCTCCGCGCCGGGCGCGCCGCCGACGCCGCGAAGGAGTTCGCCGCCGCGCTGAAGCGCGCGCCGAACCGGAGACTCAGCCTCGAGGGGTTGGCGAAGGCGAAGGGCTGAGCGAGGCGCGCCGCGTCACACTCCGTCGTCGAGCGGCACGCTGATCGACGGTGATGAGGACGGCACGCGACGTGTCGATCTCCCGATGCGCGAGCGAACGCCCGCAACGCGTGCGAGGAACACCCGAGGGCGCAGAGCGGAACGAGGAAATGGAGAGGTTCGCGCGCGGAGCGTCAGCGAGCTTCCGAAACTCAGCGTGCCGAAGGCTTCGTCACGCCTAGACGCGGTCCTCCTCGCGTCGCGTGTCTGTATCCATCCCTTTCGTCAATCCGAGCCCACTCTTTGGGGCGACCGAGCTGAATCGGGTCATGATGAAGCTGTCGGCTCTCTCTCGCGAGAGCCGAATCGCTCCGGGTCCGCTGCGCACAAAGAAGTCTCCACGAGATTCGGCCTCGGTTCCCCTCCACTTCAAGAACACCGGCTCGGGGCTTCGCTGGCAGCTCACGACGCACACCGCCTTGCCCTGCACGACTTGCACCTTTGGATCGATGCAGGTCCCCGCGCGGTCACCGAGCCCGTTCCGAACGACCTGCGCAAGATGACGCATGAACTTGTCGTCCGACTCGAGCCGGTCTTTCTCGATTCCGACGATCGAGCCGTCGTCCGCGACGCCAATCAATAGGTCGCCGCCTTCGGTGTTGAGGAACGCGGCGATCGTCTTCAGCGCAGCGTGCGTGATGACGACGTCGTCCTGCCGGTCCTCCTTCAAGCTCCAGCGCAGGGTCGCCTTGAACTCGAGTGTCTTCGACTCACCGCGCTTGATCAGCTCCTCCGCGTTGCGGTGTGAGCGGACGTACTGGTCGAACAGCAGGTTCTTGATCAGTGCGCCGAAGCTCTTGTCGTCGGTGATCCGCTTGTAGAGGTCGAAGTTCGAGTCGACGATCTCCTGGATCACGTGCTCGACCTTCTGATCGAACGTGAGCCGCACGTTCTCGCGTGTGTTCACCCGCGCCGCAGCGTCGAGCGCCGCATCGTCGTCGAGCTTCGCCATCATCTGGCCGAGCGTGACCTTGTGCTCCGGCCCGAGGTTGAGGCCGAAGCGTTCGTTCAACTCGGCGATGATCCGCGACAACGCCTCGAGCTCCTCGGGCGGCGGCGCATGCGCGCCCTTCGTCGATCGCGGATCGAGCACACCTGGCCTCCTGTCGAGCGTGACCTTGCCGCTCGCGGTCTCCTGGATCCGGTAGGACTCCATGTCGATGTTCTGCTGCACTTCGCGCGGCAGCTCCTCGCGGTCGGAGGGCAGGAGCCGCCGCAGGTAGCGCGCGAACACGTAGAGCTTCTCGAGGTCGGCGTCGGCGAAGGTCAGGACCTGCGCGAGGAATGCGTACAAGCGCACGAAGTCGTTCAGTTGGCCGCGGAAGTCGTGTTGTTCCTCCTTCGAGAGCGCGACGGCGCGTTCGACGATCGGAGCGAGTGCCGCATACAGTCGGTCCTGCGTCGCCTTCGGATCGAAGTAGAACCGCGCGAACCCGTCGACGTCGGTCGCCGTGAAGACGGGGAAGTCGCGGAGGCGATTCTGGATCTCGTAGAGGAGGTTCGGGTCGGTCGCTTCGGAGAGGAGCGTGGTCTCGTAGTACGGCTCGAACGCCGCCTTGATCTCGTCGGCCCCGTTCGCGAAGTCGAGGACCATCGTCCCCTTCTTCTCCGGGTGCGTGCGGTTCAAGCGCGACAGCGTCTGCACCGCGTTCACTCCGCCGAGCTTCTTGTCGACGTACATCGTGTGCAGGAGCGGCTGGTCGAAGCCGGTCTGGAACTTGTTGGCGACGATCAGGAAGCGGTACTCGGCGCGCTCGAACGTCTTCGCCGTCTGCGCCTCGGGGAAGCCGTTCATCCCCGCCTCCGTGTAGGACCGGCCGCCGTCGACCACGGTCCCCGAGAACGCGACGAGCGCCTTGAATGGGAGGCCGCGCTCCGCGAGGTAGCGATCGACCGCGAACCTGTAGCGCACCGCGTGCAACCGCGAGCGCGTGACGATCATCGCCTTCGCCTTGCCGCCGATTTCGCCCTGTGAGCGCGCCGCGAAGTGCTCGACCATGACCCGCACCTTCTCGGTGATCGCATGTGGGTGCAGCTCGACGAAGGACTTGAGGAGGGACTCGGCCTTCCGCTTGTCGTAACGCGGGTCGTCCGCCACCTTCTTGTGCAGGCGCCAGTAGGCCGCGTACGTCGTGTAGCTCGCGAGCACGTCCAGGATGAACTTCTCCTCGATCGCCTGGCGCATGCTGTAGAGGTGGAACGGCTCGTACTTGCCGTCCGCGCGGCGCGCGCCGAACAGCTCGAGCGTCTTCTCCTTCGGCGTCGCGGTAAACGCAAACGTCGACACGTTCGGCTGCGGCCCGCGCTTCTTCGCGTCGGCGAGCACCGCGTCCTCGAGCTCCTCGTCCGCAGTCTTCCCGCCTTCCTCTTCCTTCTCCGCCTCTTCGAGCGACTTCGCGGCCAGCACCGCCTTCAAGCTCTTCGTGCTCTCGCCCGACTGCGACGAATGCGCCTCGTCGACGATCACGGCGAACCGCTTGCCCGGCAGCTCGCTCGCCTCTTTCGCGATCACCGGGAACTTCTGCAGCGTGGTGACGATGATCGTCTTGCCGGACTCGAGTGCGTCCTTCAACTGCTTGCTCGTCGTGTCGATGTTCTCCACCACGCCGAGCGTCTGCTCGAACTGGCGCATCGTGCTCTGCAGTTGCCGGTCGAGGTTCTTCCGGTCGGTGATCACCACGATCGAGTCGAACACGCGGCGGTCGTTCGCGTCGTGCAGCGTCGCGAGCCGGTGCGCGAGCCAAGCGATCGTGTAGCTCTTGCCGCTCCCCGCGGAGTGCTGGATCAAGTACCGACGCCCCGGACCGCGCCCGCGCGCGTCGGCGACGAGCCTGCGCACGCATTCCTGCTGGTGGTAGCGCGGGAAGATGAGGAAGCGCCGGCCGGTCTTCTTGCCCTTGTCGTCCTCCTCCTCGACCTCGTGGATGAACTGGCGCACGAGGTCGAGCACGCTGTCCTTCGCCCAAGTTTCGTCCCACAGATACGCGGTGGAGTAGCCCGCGCGAGTCGGCGGCACGGGTGGGTTGCCGGCGCCGCCGAACTTGCCGCGGTTGAACGGGAGGAAGCGCGTCTTCGCGCCGGCGAGCTGCGTGGTCACGAAGACGAGGTCCGGGTCGACGGCGAAGTGCGCGAGGCAGCGGCCGTACGCGAACAGCAGCTCGCGCGGGTCGCGGCGCTGGTATTGGCGGATCGCGTCCTCGACGTCCTGACCGTTCAGCAGGTTCTTCAGCTCTGCCGTGAAGAGCGGAACTCCGTTCAGGAACAGCGCGAGGTCGACGCTCGCGTCGCTCTTCGCGCTGAAGTGAAGCTGGCGAACGACGGCGAAGAGGTTCGCCTCATGCAGGCGACGCGTCTCCTCGTTCATGCCGCTCGCGGGACGGAAGTATGCGACGCGGAACTTGCACCCCGAGTCCTTCACGCCGTTGCGCAGCACGTCGAGCGCGCCGCGCTGCTTGATCTCGGCCGCGAGGCGCTTCAGGAACTGTTCCTTCACGGCAGCACCGTAGTGCTGCTCGAGCTTCTTCCACTCCTTCGGCTGCGTCGCGAGCACGAAGTCGATCACGTCGCGCGGCAGGAGGCAACGCGCGCGGTCGTAGTCCTGCCAAGGTCGCTTGCGGTAGCCGCCGGGAGGCGCGTCGCCGTATTCCGCCGGCGATTCGCGCACGAGCGACGCCGATTTGTCGGCGGTGCAGGCGTCCGGCCCGTCGCGGAGCAGCCCGCACTCGATCGCGTCCTCGAACGCGCGCTCGGAGATGTCTGGCGTCATGGCACGCGCCGTGTCGCGAGAATGTCGCGAGTCGTGTCGCAAGAGTGTCGCGAGATCACGCAAGCTCCTTTCCCGCAACGTAGTGAACGCGACTCGTCGCTCCCGCCAGGCGCACGAGCTTCTTCGTCGCGAGATCCCGCAGGTCGCGCTGGAGCGTGCGGCGGTGCGCGCGTGGATGCGAGCGCTCGAGATCCTGAATCGTCACTTTGCCGAGATCCATCACGAGCGCGATCGCGAGCGCCTGACGATCGTTCAGCGAGTGCTTCCTGGCGAGGACGTCGATTCGAATCACTCGCTCGCCGCGCGCCTTCACTTCGTCGAGCTGCATCGCGAGGCCGCCTGTGAAGAACTCGAGCCAATTCGTCAGATCCATGTCATGCTCGCGGACGGATTGGATCGCTCGATAGAAGGCGGGCCGATCGCGGTCGTAGAACTCGCTGATCGTAAACAGTCGTTTGAAGTCGTAGCCGGCGCGATACAGGCAGAGCGTCGAGAGCAAGCGCGACGTCCGGCCGTTGCCGTCGACGAACGGGTGGACGTGAACGAGTTCGAACTGAGCGATGCCACTCGCGAGCACCGGGTGAACGTCGCGCGGCGCATTCAACCAGACGACGAGCGCACGCATCATCGGCGGCACGTCGTGGGGCGGAGGGGGCGTGTAGACGACCTTTCCGGTGGCCGCGTTGACCACGTAGTTCTGGACCTTGCGGTACTCGCCCGGTGCCGCCGATCCACCGCGCACGCCCTCGACGAGGTGGCGATGGATCTCGCGGATCAATCCCTCCGTCATCGGCCTGCCGTCGTCGAGGTAGGTCGACACGAACTCGAACGCTCGGCGGTAGTTCAAGAGCTCGCGCACGTCCTCCGGATCGGCCTCGGGCACCGATTCACCCGCGAGCAGGCGCTCCGACTGATCGAGTGTGAGCCGCGTCCCTTCAATGTGGGTCGTGTGGTGCGCCTCGAGGACGAGCGCGCGCTCGCCCATGCGGCGGACCCAGTCTTCCGAGAGCTTCGCCGCCTCGAGGAACCCGCGCGCCCGCTCGATCCGCGTGAGGGCGGCGGTGATCGCATGAGAGACGGTGAAGCGCGGAGCGAGGGTCACGCGGCGACCTCGTCACGGACGTCGATCTTCCCGGTGACCGCGGCGGAGATCAACGCAGTGCGGAGTTCCTTCAGGCGGTCGATCACCGAGCGGATCTTCGCGACGAACACGTCGACCTTTGCGGTTTCGCGGTCGAGGAAGGCGGCGATGGCGCGCTGTTCGGGGAGGGGAGGGAGGATGAGAGGACAGTCTGCCAACGTCTCGCGATTGATCTTCGGCATCGCGACCCGCATCGATTCATCGACCATCAGCCGGACGAATGGCTCGGACAGGACGAAGTAGAGCAGAAAAGGCGCGATGAGATTCGCGGCGGTGATCCGAACCGGATACATGTCCGCGCTGCAGAGCCAATCACCGGCCGAGATGCACGCCTTGTTCAATGCCGGTCGAATCTTCGAGTAGATGATGTCTCCTGGCTCGACCAGGTACTTGCCGCTGATCGCTCCCTGTTCGCTTGCCGACTCGGTGAACAGAATCATCCCCGTACCCGACTCGACGTGGTTCGGCGCGATCAACACGCGATCGCTGAACTGCTCGTCGTCTGGCGGGACTTGGCCCTCTGTCACGCGACAGCAGAATCGCCATTTCTTGACTTCCCAATGCGACGGAATCTTTCCCAGCCACTCGACCCCCGAGTCCTTCATCGCAACTTTCGGGTCGAGGCCCTTGGTGACGGCGCGCGTGATGAGCGCGGTGCGTTTCTCCTGAAGCAGCTCGATCAGCCGCTCGTTCTTCGCGACGAGGGCGTCGATCTTCGCGGTCTCACGGTCGAGAAATCGAACCACAGCTTGCTGTTCCGCACTTGGAGGGAGCGGCAAGTAGATGTTTCCAATCGTGTCGGTGTTCAGATTGAGCTGCGTCCCCAACTTCCCGAGTCCCTTGTATGGTTCACCGCACGAGAAGAGGTAGTAGAGGTACTCGCGGTTTTCGCGAAGCCCGACGAAGTAGACGAACCCGTCGTGGATGGAGCACTTGATCCTCGTGATAATGGGTTTACCGATGGTCGCGGCCACACTGACGAACAGTTCCCCTGGTTCAAGTGCAACGCTCTTCGACTTTCCCAATGCCGAGAGCCTCTGCGCCGTGCTCTCCAGATACCGTTCGCTCGCCGTAACATCGGAAATGCGCACCCAGGCATAGTCGCCTTCATCGTCGAAGTAGATGGGATCTTCGATGGGGCGAGGTGAAGCTCCTCTTCGGACGAGACACAGCCGCTTCACTTTCCGGAACTCCCACTCCACCGGGATCTCCCCCAGCCACTCGACGCCGGAGTCCTTGTACTCGTGATACCGCCGGTACCGCGCGCTCATCGCCACGGCCCCCCGGCGGACCAAGTCGCGACTGATTCCCTTGACTCCGCGCACGCGATCCACGGCGCCGCGAGGAGTCGGTTCAACATCTCTCCGACCGGTGCGAAATCACTCGGCACGCCGACGAGCCCATTTCGTTCGAGGAAGGTGCGCCAGCGCGTCGCGCGCTCGCCGTCGGCATAGAACGATGCCGTGAGCGCGAGCGGGACCGTTGAATCGATCGCTGTGCGACGCCTCTCAAACGTTGCGGTGATCGCTCGGCAGAGGCGCGCGCCTTCAAACGTGAAGTCGCGAGCGAGCACGTAGAGATCGTGGAAGTCCTTGAAGCGGCTGTTCAACTCGCCGAGCACTTTCATCGCATGCAGCTTCTCCGCGATGACGACCTCGCGCGGACAACTGCGGATGCGGGGAGCCGGAGCATCGAGCAAGGTCGGGTAATCAATGTCCTCCGGCGGCGGTTCGACGGCGTCGCCCCATCCGACGTCGATCTGCGTGCGGATGCGCGCCGCGGCGAGTCTCGCGTCGAAGACCGCGCGCAAGCCGCCGTACTCCTCGGGGCCCTGGATCGGCTCGATCACCAGCGTCGAAGCGTCGAACTCGATGTCGTCGTCGCCGCCGGGAAGCTCGCAGATCTCGTGGAGTGCCTGGCGCAACGCATCCACCTCGCTGCTGCCGTAGCCGGTGAAGTCGAGATCGCGCGTCGGGCGGTAGATCGATCCGCCCCAGGCAACGAACAACATCGCGCCTTTCAGGACGAATCGCTCGCGGTGCGACGACGTCCCGAGCCGGTAGAGGAACCGCTCGGCGACGTAGCGCTGCACGAAGAGCTGCGGATCTTCGTGGCGCTCCCGGGCCTGATGGAGCAGGCGCTCGTGCGTCGAGTGCGCGCGGTTTCGGATCGGTCGCTTCACCGAACAAGGCTCGTGAGATAGGGCGCGATGACGGTGCGGACGCGACAGAGTTCAGCCATGCGGTCGAGTTGCGCGATGGTGGCCTTCTTGGTTTGGACGGTCTCGCGAAGCGCCTCGAGGGCGACATCGAACCCGACGATGCTGCGGTAGCGAAAGCAATCGATTGCCGTGCGCGCAGGAGACGTGATGCGGACCGGAACACCGAGGATGTCATGGGTCTCGACGCCATGGCGGAGCATCGGCCCCGAGAAACGGACAACACGAAGCTGCACCGGCGAGCGCGTCGGCTTGCGGGCCTTTCGGTCGAGCGCGATCCACACGTGTCGAGGGACTTGCGTCCCGATCTCGTGGAACCGAAGTGCGGTGAGCAGGCAGACGATGCCGTTCGGAACCGCGGCGGCGACGGTCGCGATCGACTCGTTCTCCGTGACCGGCGCCGACGCGAGCCGGTACAGACCCGGCGCGAGCTTCTCCACGTGCTTTGCAGCGACCATTCGCGCGAGTTCGCGGAACCCGAGTCCGAGTGCGGGCAGGTCGCGTGCGCGGAAGAACACGCCGAGCCCGGCTTTCTTCAAGCGAGCTTGGGTGATGGTCGGGGACGGGTTTGGCGTGCGCCTGTTGGACAACATCGGTCGCATGTTAGTAAATGTCGGCACTTACAGATAGTTGCCGACGTTCAGTTCTCTCGCGATGGTCCAGATTCTTGTACAACACTGTTCCCATCGGTGGTTTGTGTCACACGGGGCTCGACTCGATCTCAGACGGGCGCGTCCTCGTCTTCCCGAACGAGCACCCACACCCGCTTGAGCGGCAGCTCGGCCTGGAGGTCTGGATCGAGCTTGTCGTAGTGCAGGAAGCTCGCCTTCACGAGGTCGCTCTGATCCCACAAGCGGATCTTGAACGACTCCTGCCGCGCCTCGCGGACGACCGCTTGCGTGAAGCCACCCCAACTCACGAGAAGCCCTTGCGTCGCCTTGAAGTGGCTCATCGTGCCGGCGAGCTCGCGGAAGACCTTCACGTCGGTCGGTCCCTCCGTCGCCTTCACCTGCACGCAGAGGAACGGTGCGTCGAGCCCGAGCGGACCGCTGCCGGCGAGGATGTCCGCTCCGCCGTCCGGCCCCGGAGACGAGCGGAGAGTCTGAAACCCTTGCGCCTGAAGAATCGCATCGACGAGCCGCGCCATGTCGTGATCGCGAAATCGCGCACGGATGAACGCGACGATCTCGTCCGATGCAGCTTGTTCGAGGTCGATGTGCGACGAACCCTCGTCCGCAGCCTCGGAGGTCGCCTCCGCCGCGCTCGTGGTTGCGGCCGGTGGGCCGGGATCGGGGTGACCGGCGAGCGCTTCCTGCACGCGCCGCTCGGCGTTGTTTCGTTGAACGCGACAAACCGTGAGGAGCGACCCGAACGAGTGCAACAAGTCTTGCCGGAATGTCGAGCGAGGGACACCCGGATGGGTCCATTCGACGTCACGGGTGTGGTGAGAGGCTCCGAGGATCTCCCGAAACCGAAAGGGACCGGTCACCTTTCCGAATGCGATCTGGCCCGGGCGGGACTTCAGCGGAAGCGCGATGATGTCGCCGACCTTGATCAGCGCCTTGAACGCCCACAATTGCTGCGCGCGGACGCGCGATCGAGCTTCGGCAACACCGGGCTGAATCTGTCGCTGATGGAATTCGACGAGTTGCTCCGGAGAACCGAACTTCGCGAGATCCGGGAATTCATCGAATCCGATGACGGCGCACTTTCCCGAGAGCGCGGCGTCCTCACCCTCGCCGTGACGACCATGGCGCAAGACCCAGACGGCAGGATTCTGTTCGCTCATGAATTCCCCTCCTTCGAAACCGTCCTCGTCACCTCCGCCAACATCCGCACGATGTCCCCTTCCAGCGCCTTGATGTCGGCCTCGATCTCCTCGAGCTTCCGCGGGGGGACGTAGCGATAGAAGTAGCGGTTGAAGTTGATCTCGTAGCCGACGGCGCCGACGTGGACGTCCTTGTGATCGCGCTTCGCCGTGTCGATCCAGGCGTCGGGGACGTGGGGCTTCACCTCGCGATCGAAGAACTCGCGGACGCTACGCGGCACGCCGTCCGCGTCGACCGGATCGTCGCCGTCGACGAGCGGAACGCTCTCCGTGTCGCGCAGCTCGGCGTCGGGCTCTGGTCGCCCGTCGGAGTCGCGGCAGATCGCGGCGCTCTCGTCGCGCTCCGACAGCGCAGAGAGGATCGCCTTGCGCGCCGGCGCCGTCAGCTTCAGTCCCGCGCGTTTTGTGGCCGCGTCGAGCGCATGCTCGAGATCCGAACGAGCCTTGAGGAGAGTCGCCGGGAGTGCGCGCACCAGCATGCGGATCGCCTCCTGCAGCGCGCGTCCCTCGGCCTGCTCTTTCGCGCCGGCCTCGCCGCGCTTCTTCGACTGTCCGAGCGACTGGAACCCCTTCTCCTCCTCGAGTCGGGCGATTCGCTCCGGAGTCGCGTGGAAGTTCAAACGCAGCGGACGCTCAACGGTGATCTTGCGGAAGCCGAAGTGCGTGGTCGGGAACACGCGACTGACGACGGTCGACTCCGCTTTGCCGTCCGTCGTGACGACGCGCGTGTCGCCGTCCTTGAAGTCGGCGACGAGCTTCACGATGTCCTGGGCCTTTTCGAGCGGGATCTCGCGGCGCTTGTCGCCGAGGCTCTTCTTCATCGGCGTCCAGAACGACGTCGCGTCGACGAGCTGCACCTTGCCCTTGCGCGCCGATCGCTTGCGGTTGGTGACGACCCACACGTAGGTGGCGATGCCGGTGTTGTAGAAGAGCTGCTCGGGGAGGGCGATGAGCGCCTCGAGCAGGTCGTGCTCGAGGACGTAGCGGCGGATCTCGCTCTCGCCGCTGCCCGCATCGCCTGTGAAGAGCGGCGAGCCGTTCATGATGATCGCGAGGCGCGAGCCGCCGTCTTTCGGGTCCCTCGCGTGCGCGAGCATGTGGAGCAGGAACAGAAGTTGACCGTCGCTGATGCGCGGAAGACCCGGCGCAAACCGGCCTGCGCTACCGCGCTCGTGCTCGGCGGTGACGGCGTCCTCGTCGCGCTTCCAGTCCTTGCCGTAGGGCGGGTTCGCGATCAAGTAGTCGAACGTCTTGCCGGCGTGGTTATCGTTCGACAGCACGCTCCCGAACGCGATGCGCTCCGCGTCCTGGCCCTTCGGTTCCTTCATGTAGAGGTCGGACTTGCAGACGGCCCACGTCTCTGGATTCACCTCCTGGCCGAAAAGGTGGATCTCGGCGTTCGCATTGATCGGCGGGCTCAGGACGTCGCCGTTCTTCCGCAAGCCGACGGTCACGTGCTCCTTGGCGATCGTCAGCATTCCGCCCGAGCCGCAGCACGGGTCGTAGACCGTCCGCACGACCCCCTTCTGGCGGATCCGATCCGCGTCTCCCGCGAGCATCAAGTCGACCATCAAGTGCACGACGTCGCGCGGCGTGAAGTGCTCGCCGGGGTTCTCGTTCATCGCTTCGTTGAACTTGCGGATCAGCTCTTCGAAGATCGTCCCCATCGTCGCGTTGTCGACCTTGTCCGGGTGGAGGTCGACCTTCTTGTCGTTGAAGCGCGTGACGACCTGGAACAAGAGCCCGGACTCGTCGAGCTTGCTGATCGTGTTGTCGAAGTCGAACTTCTCCAGGACCTCGCGCATGTTCGCGCTGAAGCCGGCGATGTAGTTGCGAAGGTTCGCCGCGACGTGGGGCGCGTCGCCGAGGAGCTTCTCGAAGTCGTAGCGCGACGTGTTGTAGAAGGCGAAACCGGACGCCTTGCAGAGCTGCCCGCTCAGGTCGTCGAGCTTGCCCTTGAACCGTGCTTGAGTCTCGAGGACTTTCGCCTTGGTGGGCGCGAGCACGCAATCGAGGCGTCGCAGCACGGTGAGCGGCAGGATGACGTCCTGGTACTTGCCACGTTTGAACGTGTCGCGGATGAGGTCGGCGACCGACCAGAGGAAGCTGACGATCTCGCTGTGGTTCATGGTGGGTGCGTCAGGTCCTCGCCTGGGCGAATCGCGTCCGGTTGCTCACGACGAATCATGCGAGCATCGGTGCTTCTGGAGGACCCTTGCTCGGGTCACGCGGTCGGGGATGGACGGACGGTGAAGGGCCGGTTTCACCGAGCAGTTCATCGATCCGCTCACACGCGATCCGCACGGTCAGTCGGAGCTCGCTCAGGACTTCAAACGGACTTCGCGTTCTCTCTCGAAGAACGGACTCGAGCCGGTCTGCAATGTCTGCCATCGTTCGCGTGACCAACTGCTGCTCCGTCGAAGGCAACGCCGAGACGAGCCGATCGATTCGGTGCGTGAGCTTGAGAATCGGACGAAGTCGCTGGACTGCACTGAGCGAGGCTTGTTCGTACCGCCGAAACGGCTCTGACTGCATCCACACTTGTCGATTCTTGGAACGCAGCCCCACATCCGCGATGCCTTGAAGCTCGACAGGCGCCACGATCGTTTCGATCGCGGTGATGTCGCGTTCGAGCCCCATGAGCTGTGTGTGCGCGGATTCGAGCAACCGACGAACTCGGAGATGCGCCCGGATCGGTGTCGTTGTCCGAAACTGTTGCAGGAGTTCGAGCGCAGAAACCAAGCCTCCGAGAAGGCCCGCAACGCTCAACGCGATCGACACTGGGTCCGGATCGACAGCCTCGGTTCTGTGACGCACGCGCCTCTCTCCCGATATGCGCGACGGTACCAAAGTCGTCGAATGCGCGACCCTCCCCACAACCGCCTCTTGTTCGCCTTTCGTTCCGCCGGTAGTCTCCCCCTCGTTCCTCGGTCCCTCGCGGAGCTGCCGCCCATGGCCGCCCTTCCGATCTCCGGCAAGCAGATGGAAATGCTGAACGCGTTCCGCGCGTTCGTGCGCACGCACGGTCGCACGCCGAGCGTGCGCGAGCTGACGCGGCTCGTCGGCAAGTCGGTCGCGACGGTGCACCAGCACCTCTGCGCGCTCGAGGAGCAGGGTCTCCTCGTGAACGACGGCTCGGCGCACGGCTGGCAGCTCGCGCCGGACACCGCACCGGAGCCGCACGTCGCGCCCGCCGACGCTTCGGCCCGGGACGCCCGGGACGCCGACCTCACCACCGTCGTGATCCGCGGCACCATCGCGGCCGGCCGGCCGATCGACGCATTCGAGTCGAATGACGACGTCCTGACGCTTCCACGCGAACTCGTCGGGGACGACGCGTTCGCGCTCCGCGGCCTGCTCAAGGCCTGCACCGCGTTCGCCGA
>CAZOLL010000063.1:0-13556 GCA_964580365.1 uncultured Phycisphaeraceae bacterium | reverse complement strand
GCTCCTGCGCGGTCTGCATGACGGCAGCCCGCGGTTGCGGGCGGCGGCGCTCGCGGCGCTCGCCTCGGCGCGGCCGGACGGGACGCTCGAGGCGGTCATCGAGCGCATGCTGTTCGACCGCGACGAAGGCGTTCGAAAGGCGGCGGTGGCCGCGGCGCAGGAATACCACGAGCCGGGCCTCGTCTACCCCGTGATCCGCAGCCTGCAGCAGGACGACGAGCGCCTGCGCCTCGCCGCGATCGACGCGCTGTCGGCCCTGAAGGACGCGCGCGCGGTCGGCGCGCTGATCGTCAACCTGCGCGACGCGGGCGGCGGCGGGCTGGTGCACAACAACGTCAACTTCACGACGCAGACCAGCTACGTCGGCGACTTCGACACCGAGATCGCGCAGGCGGCGGTCATCGCGCAGCCGATCGTGAACGTCGCGCAGCACGGCGCGGTGTTCGACGTCGGAATCGCCGGCGTGTACACGCGCCGCTTCACGCTCGGCGAGCGCGAGCGGACCATCGACGCGCTGCGCATGCTCACGGGCGAAGACCACGGCAACGACTGGGCGGCGTGGAAGGTCTGGTGGGACGCGAACAAGCAGCGGCTCATCGATCAGGCGGGTGAATCGAAGTAGCCGCGAACGCGTTCTGCCGGAGCGGGCACCGAACACGGCGCCGCGCGTGGCAACGCCGCGCGCGGCGCCGCTTCGTTCTTCGGAGCGATCGGCGCCGGCGCGATCCGTCATCCCCGGCCGGGATTCCTCCGTCACGATTGAATTCTGATGATACAATTCAACCATGAGCCGCGCCCGCTCGCATCCCGCTCCCGCGATCCGCCAGCCGAAGCAGCTGCGCGCGCTGGCCTCGCCGGTCCGGCAGGAGATCGTCGACGCGCTCGAGACCGCGGGCCCGTGTCCGATCGCCGAGCTCGCGCGGCACCTCGGACGCGCTCCGGACGCGCTCTACTTCCACGTCCGCCTTCTAGTGCGTGCGGGGCTCGTCGTCGAAGGTGAACGCCGTCAGGTCGGACGCCACGCATTCGCGACCTACGACGTCGTGGCGCGGCCCATGAACATCGACCGCGACGCCGCAGCGCGCGCGGACGTGCGGCGCGTCACCGGCGGCATCCTGCGCCTCGCGCTGCGCGACGCCGTCCGCGGGCTCGAGCACGAAGACGCCGCGTTCACCGGCCCGCGCCGCAACCACTGGGTCGCCCGCGCGCAGGGCTGGCTGGACGAAGCCGGACTCGCGGAGCTGAACCGCCGGCTCGACCAAGTCCTGCAGCTGCTCCGCGACCACCGCCACGCGCCCGGACGCCGCGCCATCGCCGTCGCCTTCGCGATGACGCCGGCGCCCCGGCGTCGCGGCGCTCCCGACACCGAACGCTCTCGGCGGCGAAGCACCCGACGAACCGGAGCCACCCGATGAACCGATGCATGACGATTCTCTCCCCCACGCTCGCGATCGCCCTCGTGCTCGCCGCGCCGGCACGCGGCGAGGACACAGCGCCCGCGACGACGACACCGGCCGGCTACCCGTCGCAAGGCGACGCCCGCTTCGAGCCGGCCATCGATCCGTCCGTCGAGGTGAAGCGCGCTCCGACGGGCCACCTGCTCGTGCGCCCGAAGGTGAATGGCATCGAAGCGGGCTGGTTCATCTTCGACACCGGCGCCGGGATCTGCGTCATCGCGACGAAGCGAGCGGACGGAATCGAGCTGGAGTCGTCGGGCACGCTCCAGACGACCGGTATCGGCTCGACGAACGCGACTCTCCTGCGCGCGAAGACCGTCGAGCTCGGCCCGCTCACGCTCGACGACGTGCCGATGATCGAACTCGATCTGGCATTCCTGAAGCCGCACCTCGGCGAGGAGATCGGCGGCGTGCTCGGCTACGGACTGCTCTCCCGCTGCGTCGCCGAGATCGACCTCGCGGCGCCCAGCATCGCGCTGCACGACCCCGCGGAGTTCGAGCTGTCCGGCTGCGAGTGGACGTCCGCCGCGCTCGACAAGTTCATCCCCGTCGTCTCCGGGAAGTTCGAAGGACACGACGGCTTGTTCACGCTCGACACCGGCGCGAACGACGCGATCAGCTTCCACGCGGACACCGTGAAGAAGCTCGACCTCCTGAAGGACCGCGCGACGACCGACGCGAAGCTCGGCGGAGTCGGCGGGTTCATCAAGACGAAGCGCGGACGACTCGCGAGCTTCGCGCTCGGGGGAGCCGAAGCGACCGACCTCGACGCGACGTTCGAGGTCGAGGAGAAGAGCGGAGCGGATCGTCGGATCGCGGGGAACATCGGGGTGGGTTGGTTGAAGCGCACGGTGCTCACGACGGATTACGGGCACGGGCGCGTGGCGTTCGTCCCGCGGCCGGACGAGGACTGACGTCCGCCGCTCGATTCGAGGATCGAGGAGGACCGGTTCGCCGGGTCTCGGTTTCACGGTTCCCCGTGTCACCGGGTACCGGCGATCGGGCCCCGGTTGCCGGTCGACCGGTTCACCGAAGTCCCGGCAACCGGGGCCCGAGCGCCGATGACCGGTGACCCGGTTGACAGAGACCTGCGGAACCGTGAAACCGTGACCCGGGCCAGCTCCGCTTCACGATTTCCGATTGCCCGTGTAACCCTCCTCGATCCGCGTCGTCGTCTCGACGATGCCCCCGCTCGTCCACGGCGCCACCCTCCTCGGTCTTGACGCTCGACTCGTCGAGATCGAGGTCCGCGTCCAGCGCGGGCTGATGGGGCAATTCCAGCTCGCCGGCCTCCCCGGCCTCGCCGTGAAAGAATCGAAGGACCGCGTCCGCGCCGCGCTGTCGGCCTCCGGCTTCCGCGTTCCGCGGCAATCGATCCTCGTGCACCTCGCGCCGGGCGACCTGAAGAAGGACGGTCCCCTGCTCGACCTGCCGATCGCCCTCGGAATCCTCGCGGCGACGGATCAGCTCGCATGCGATCGGCTCGACCGGTGGGTCGTCGCAGGCGAGCTCGCGCTCGACGGTCGCGTGCGTCCGGTGCGCGGACTCCTGCCGATCGCGCTGGCGGCGCGCAAGCGGCGCGCGCTCGGGGTGATCGCGCCCGCGGAAGGCGCCGCGATCGCGGCGCTCTCGCGCGACGTGCCGGTGCATCCGGTCGCGACGCTGACGGAGGCGGTCGCGTTCCTGACCGGCGCGCTTTCGATCGAGCGCGCGCATCCGCCCGACCTCGAAGAGGCGGCGGCGTCCGATTCGGACCTCGCGGAGGTGCGCGGCCAAGAGGAAGCGAAGGAGGCGCTCGCGGTCGCCGCAGCGGGGCTCCACAACGTGCTGTTCGCGGGCCCGCCGGGCGCGGGGAAGACGATGCTCGCGCGACGGCTCGCGAAGCTCTTGCCGGACCTCGACGACGAGGCGGCGTTCGAGTGCGCGCGCATCCGCAGCTGCGTCGACGCGACGCTGGCGCTGCCGACGCGGCGGCCTCCATTCCGCGCGCCCCATCACACGGCGTCTCCCTCCGCACTCGTCGGCGGCGGGCCGCAGATGCGTCCGGGCGAGTTGACGCTCGCGCACCAGGGCGTGCTGTTCCTCGACGAGCTGCCGGAGTTCGCGCACAACGCGATCGAGGCGCTGCGCCAGCCGCTCGAGGACCGCGTCGTCACCGTGACCCGCGCGGCCGGCTCGGTCACGTTCCCGGCCGACCTTTGCCTCGTCGCCGCGATGAACCCGTGCCCGTGCGGGTACCGCGGCCACGCGAAGGTCGTCTGCGCGTGCCCGGAGGCTTCCGTGCGACGCTACGCGCGGCGCTTGTCCGGCCCGTTGCTCGACCGCATCGACCTCTTCGTCGAGGTGCCCGCCGTCGACGTCGCCGAGCTGCTCGACGCGCGCCCGACGCGCGGGACCGGCGAGCTCGCGGAGCGCGTGCGCGTGGCGCGCGAGGTGCAGGCCGCACGCTTCGGCCCCGGCGGCCGCACGAACTCGCGGATGACGACGCGCGAGGTGACGCGCCACTGCGCGCTCGGCAAGGAATCGAAGCAACTGCTCGCGCTCGCGGCGGACCAGAAGCGGCTGTCCGCGCGGGCCGTGACGCGCGTATTGCGCGTGGCGCGGACGATCGCGGACATGCGCGGCGGAGGCGAGCTCACGCGCGCGGACGTCGCGCTCGGCCTCAACTGGCGCCCGTCGCTCCCCGTCGAGGCGTGAGCCGCAAGAACGCGAGACCGATCAGCGTCACGAGCGCAAGGCCCGAGAACAACGCCCCGAGGAACAGACCCGGCGGCCGGTACTCGAGCACCACGGACGAGTCGCCCGGCGAAAGCTCCACCGCGCGGAACGCGTGGTCGGCCGCCAGCACCGGCCGCTCCGCGCCGTTCACGCGCGCGATCCACCCGTGCGCGAACGTGTCGGCGATCACCAGGAACGCCGGCCGGTCGAGGTCGTGCACCGCCACCTCGAGCGACGAGTTCGTCTCGCGAACCAGCGCGACCTCGCCGCCGGGTGGATCCGCGGGCCCTTCGGCGACCGCGGTGTGCGGGCGCTCGTCGAGCACGACCGCGCGGCGCGGGTCGACGCCGCCGCTCTCGAGCGGGCCGAGCAGCCGCGCCTTCCGCTCGTCGCCGATCTCGGCGCCGCCCACCTCGAACCCGGCGACCAGCCGAAAACGCGGCAGCGCGAGCGATTGGCGGTAGATCCCGAGGCGCTCGGCTTCGTCGCCGTGCAGGAGAGAGCAGCCGGGGACGTCGTCGAGGCGCGTCGCGGTGACGACCAGCGGCGTCGCGCCGCGCAAGAACGCGGGGTGCGCGAGGCTCTCCTTCTTCTCGAACGCGGCCGGCACCCGGGGATCGGTCCGGTCGAACCGCCCGGGCTCGATCGATTCGATCAACTCGGCGGTGCGGGTCAGGACCATCGGCTCCGCTCCGTCGAAGCAGCGGTATCCGAACCACGTGCCGAGCAGCGGCGCCGCGAGCGTGCCGTCGCCGAAGCGGACCGAGCGCTGGCCGCCGCTCTTCAGCACTTCGATCGCGGGCGTGGTCGGGTACTGACCGGCGCGCTCCTGCAGCGGATTGAAGTGGATGCCGAACACGAGCAGCTCGGCGGCAAGGAAGGCGATCAGCCCGGGCACGCGAACGTGCGCGAGCGGACGCGGCAGGAGAAGAAGCCCCGCCGCGAGCAGGAACGCCGCGCGCGGGATCGCGCGATCCGACGTGTAGTCGAGGAACGCGCGCATCGGGTCGACCCATTCGCCCGCGCGCTGCGCCAAGCGATCGGCCGGCAGGAACCGCAGCGTGATCGCGAACGCGCCGAGGAGCGCGCCGGCGGTGAGCATCCAAATGGCCGCGCGCCGCGTGCGCCGCTCGTCGGAGAGTGCGCGCTCGAATCCGAGCGCTCCGAGCGCCGCGAGCGGGAGCGCCACGAGGATGAGCGCACGTTTCGCGTTGCCGCCCGACGCGGCGACGAACGCGGCGCCGAGAGACGAGAGCCCGGGCCAGCGCACTGCGAGCAGCAGTCCGATCGCGATCAGGAGCAGGAGCGCGTGCACGATCGACTCGCGTCGCAGCGAGACGATGGCGAACAGCGCGAACGCGAGCACGATGCCGCCCGGCCAGAACGTGTTCTCGAGCAGGTTCTCCTGCACGTCGGGGCCGAGCAGCAGGCGGTGCGGCAGATACTCCTGCTGAACCGCGGGCAGTCGGTCGCGGTCGACCGGGTTGCCGAAGAACTCCGGCAGCACGCCGGCCACCAGCGCGAACGGTTTCAGCGCCCGATCGGCGAGCGCGTGCGGGTCGACCCACTCCGAGCGAACGGATTCCGCGCGGTATTCGGCGATCGGCAGGAGCAGGACGGCGGCGAGCGCGCCGCCGAGCGCCATCGAGCCCGCGAACGCGGCGGCCGTGAAGGCGCGGCGACCGACCGGCATCGACCACAATCGGGCGAGGAACCAGACGCCGTCCGCGAGGCACTCGATCACCGCGAACTGCGGGAAGCCGGCGAGGAACGACGCCCCGACCACGGCGGCGAGCAGCGCGACGCGGCGCGGCGTCACGCCGAGCAACAGCCGATCGACCGCGAGCAAGTGCCCGAAGAACCACGACGCCGCGAAGAGAGCGCACGGCAGGTGGAACCGCACCATCAGGAACGCCGAGCCGGACGTCGCCGCGGCGAGCGCGAGCCCGACCCAACGGCTCTTGCCGAGGTTCACGATCCACGCGAACGCAAGCGCGCCGGCGAGAAACAAGTGGAGCACCGTCAGCCACACCAGGCCGCGCAACGGGTCGAGCAGCGCGAGCAGGAGGTTCGGCGGGTAGACCGCCGGCACGCTCGAGTTCGCGAGGAACGACTGCCCGCAGAACGAGCGCGGGTTCCAGCCGGGGAACTCGCCGGCGCGAAGCTCGCGCTGCAGCTCGAGCGCCTGCGGCGCGACGTAGCCGTTGATGTCGGACGTGACGAAGTTTGCGGGGCGTTCGAGAACGTCTTCCGGCGCAGCGACGTGGAACGGCGGCGAGATCGGCAGCCGCGTGTCGAACGCGAGCATGCACCGATCGCCGACGAGCGCGCCGGAGAAGGGCGTCGCGATCAAGAGGAACAGGACGACGAGGCACGCGACGGTCTGCTTTCGCGCTCCCCGGGTCGACTCGGACTCCGTCACGCGGGGATGGTATCGTCCCGCGCCCGCATCCGGAGCGATTGCCATCGAACCCCCGCGGCCGACCTCGACCCGCGCGATCCTCCAAGACGGCGGCGTGCCGCTGCTCGTCCTGCTGGGCGCCGCGCTCGTTCTCCGCGCGGCCTACCTGGCCGACTTCTTCCTCCACGATCCCCTGGCCACTCAGCTCGTCTCCGACGCGCAGCTCTACCACGACTGGGCTTCCGCGCTCGCGAGCGGCGACGCGTTTGGCGCCGGAGAACCGTTCCACCACCCGCCGCTCTACCCGTTCTTCGTCGCCGTGCTCTACGCGCTGGGCGGGCCGCACCCGGCGATCGTGGCGGTGGTGCAGGCGTTGATCGGAATCGCGAACGTCTTCCTCGGCTACGCGCTCGCGCGCCAGGTCGCGTCGCGCGGCGCGGCGCTCGCGACGTCGGCCGTCGCGCTCTTCTACGCGCCGTTCGTGTTCTTCGAGAGCCGGCTGCTCGCGGAGAGCACGGCGCTCGCGTGCACCACCGCGGCGCTGTTCCTCGCGACGACGCGCCGGCCGGCGGCGAGCGGTCTGTGGTTCGGCGTCGCGGCGGCGCTGCGCCCGAACCAACTGCTCGCGATCGCCTTCGTGCTTCCGTTCTGGTTCGCGGCGACGCCGCGCGAGCGGTGCGCGCGAGTGCTCGGCGCCTTCCTGTCGTGCGCCGCGCTGCCGATCGCGCCGTTCTTCGTGGCGAACCTCGTGCGCTCCGGCGAGCCGGTCCTCCTGTGCGACACGGGCGGCATCAACCTGTGGTTCGCGCACCAGGACGACGCGGGCGTGTCGTTCCGCACGACCGATCCGCGCTTCGGCGACGTCGCGTCGCAGCCGCAGGCGTCGCGCGCGATCGCGGAGGCGCACGAAAAGCGCTCGCTGTCTTGGCGCGAGGTCTCGAACCACTTCACCGGGCGCGCGATCGACTGGGCGCTCGAGCATCCGGGCGCGGAGCTCGCGCGCACCGCGGGCAAGGGCGCGGCGTTCCTCTCCAACTTCGAATACGAGATCGTCTACGCGCCCGGGTCCGAGACCGACGCGACGCCGACTCTGCGTTGGTTCTGCGTGCCGGCGTCGCTCCTGCTCGGCCTCGGCGTCGCCGGGCTCGTGTTCGGCTCGCGGCGCGGATCGCGCGACCGCACGACGATCTGGCTGTTCGCCGCGTTCGCGCTGTCGCAGCTCGCGACGGTGCTCGTGTTCTTCCAGTACAGCCGCTTCCGCATCGCGGCGCTGCTGCCGCTGCTCGCGGCCGGCGCCGGGTTCGTGGACGCGCTCGCGCGTCGCGCGCGCGAGGACCGCCGGCGGCTCGTGATCGCCGGCGTGGCGGGAGGTGGCGTGCTCGCCGCCGGATTCGCGCCGACATCGCGCGACGCGAACGAGCAGCTCGCGAATGGCCACGTCGCGCTCGCCGACGCCTACCGCACGCGCGGCGAGAGCGGCGACCTCGAGCGCGCGCTCGCGGAGTTCGCCCGCGCGGAGGAGATCGCGCCGCGGCTCCTGCGCATTCCGCTCCTGCGCACGGAGACGTTGCGCGCGGCAGGGCGTGCCGGCGAGGCGCGCGACGCGCTCGAGAAGGTCCTTTCGACCGCGCCCGACCATCCGCTGCTCCTCGAGACGCTCGCGCGGCTCCTGCTCGACGAGCCTGCGGTGCGAGACGTCGAACGCGCCTCGGCCCTCGCGCGACACGCGACGGAGGTCGCGCCGGAGCTCGCCTCGGCGCGCGTCACGCTCGCGCGCGCGCGCTTCGTCGCGGAGGATTGGGACGGCGCCGGCGCCGCGGGCGAAGAGGCATTGCGCCTCGCCCCCCGCGATGCCGCGGCGAACGCCGTGCTCGGCGCCGCGCTCGCGCGCCGCGCCGACCTCACGCGCGCCGAGAAGCTCCTGCGCCAGGCGCTCGCGCTCGACCGGGGTTCGGCGTTCGCGCGCACCGAGCTGGCGAGGCTCCTGGCGCAGACCGGACGCGGCGCCGAAGCCGAGCGGGTGCGCTCCGGCCGTTGAGCCGCCGCCCGCGGGACCTCAGAGGTCGAGGCAGAAGCGCAGGTACGGTTCGGCCACGTGGGCGGGTTCGAGCGCGACGATCTCGGGCACCTGGTAGGGGTGGAGCGCCGTCATCCGCGCCGAGTACTTCGCGAGCCGGTCCTTGGGCAGCTTCGCGACCAGGAGCGCTTCCGCGTCGTCGCGCAGCTTGCCTTCCCAGCGGTAGATCGAGCGGATCCCCGGCAGGACGTTGACGCACGCGGCCAGGCGCTCCTCGACGAGGGTTGCGGCGATGCGGGCGCCGGTGTCCGCGTCCGGAACGGTCGTCAGGACCACCACCACTTCGCTCATCTTCCGCTCCTGCTCGGGCCGAAAACCGGTGCGTGGCCGAATCACTCCACGCGCGACCTGTCTACCATGCCGGCGTGAAGCGCCGTCTCGTCGCCGGCATCCTGATCGTCTCCCTGGTCGGCGGCTCGCTGCTCCGCGGCATCGACCTGCTTACGCCCTACGAGAACGGCCATCGCGGCGCGTGCCTCGCGTTCTTCGCGCTGATGGCGAAGAACCACCTGCGCTACGGCCTCGCGGAGACGGGCGGCGTCGGGGTGCTGAACCCCGACAAGGTCGAGCCGGGATACTTCCACTACTACCTGCACCACCCGCCCGGAGCGATCCTGCTCGCGACGATCGCCGCGTGGGAAGCGGGCACCAAACCGGCCGGGCTGCGCCTCGCTTTCCTGCCGCTCTCGATCGGGATCGTGATCCTCGTGTGGCGCCTCGCGCGGCCGCTCGGGAAGCTCGGCGCCGCGGCCGCGGGGTCGATCGCCGCGCTTGCACCGATCGGCGTGTACTACGGCGCGTTCGTCAATTTCGAGATCCCGACGCTGTTCTTCACGATCCTCGCGCTGTCACGCTTCCTCCGGTACGTGAACGGTGGTCGGCCCGGCGACCGGTGGATCGCCGTGCTCGCGCAGATGGCCGCAGTGTTCTCGGACTGGATCGCGCTCGGGCTGCCGCTCGTGGTGCTCGCGCTTCTGCCGTTCCGCCGCCGTCGCGGAGCCGACCTCGCGGGTCGCACCCGGCCCGTCCGCACCGCGATCGGGATGTTCGCGGCGGGGGTCGTCGTCGTGCTCGTCGTGCAGGCGTGGTACGCGATCCAGTTGCACCGCTTCGGGGCCTCGGCTGACGCGGGCGGGTACTACATCGACGTGACGATGCTCGCTGGGGGCTTCTCGTTCGAGAAGTTCACGGAGAAGCAGTCCGAGTACCTCGGCAACCTGTTCGGCTGGCCGCTGATCGCCCTCGGTCTTCTCGGCCTCGCCCTCATCCTCGGCGGCGGCCGGTGCCGGCGGCGCGGCGGGCTGGACCGCGTGTCGTTCGCGGCTCTCGTGCTCACGACGATCGGCGTGTTCAACCAGCTGATCCTCGCGAACAACGCGACCGGTCACGACTACTACCTGCTCTACCTCTTCCCGGGCTGGGCGCTGCTCGCGGCACTGCCTTTCGCGGCGCTCGCGCGGCGCTCGCTGCGCATCTCGGCGTTCACCGCACCGGCCTTGGTCGTGCTCGCCGGCCTGCTCACCGCGAACTCGGTGCGCGTCATCGGCGACCGGCAGAACTTCAAGTTGTCGGAGCTGGGCGAACAGATCGGCGCGAACACCGAGCGCGGGAGCGTCGTGCTGCAGCCGTACAACTTCCTCCTGCAGGTGCCGGTCTCCGCGGACCGGTTCGTCCATCACGCGTCGAACCTCCCCGCGTTCGAGAGCGCGAAGCGCTTCGCAGTCCAATTCGGGATGGCGGGGCGACCGCTCGTCTACCTCGTCTGGTCGGACAAGACGGAGCAGCTCGACGCGGGGTTGCGCGAGTACCTGGAGACGCACGGGAAGCGCTCGGTCAAGGGACCGTTCGTCGTGTTCGACCTCGGGACTTTGCAGTCCTGAACGGCAGTCCGCAGCCGCCGTCCTGAGCCCGGCTACTTCCCGATCTCGAGGCGCGTCCCGCAGAGCGGGTCGATCCACGAGATCCCCTCGATCTTCTTGATCGTCACGCGCAGGTCGTACTCGATGCGCTGGAAGCGCACCTTGAGCGGCCGGCCCTCGCCATCCTCCTCGACGAACACGAAGCAGGCGCGGTTGTCGCCGTCGCGCGGCTGCCCCACCGAGCCGACGTTGATCAGCGCGCGCTCCGGCGTCACGGTCCACGTCGCGTCCGGCATCTCGGAAGGCGACACGTGCTCGAAGTAGACGCGGCCCGCGTCGTTCTTCTCGATGAAGACGCCCGGCTGGTGCGTGTGGCCGACGAAGCAGAGGTGGTCGATCCGGCTGAAGATGTCCTTCAGCTTGTCGGGCGCGAACACGACGTCCGTGCGCATCACGTATTCCTTCACGGGATCGCGCGGGGAGCCGTGGACGTACAGGACGCGCCCTTCGCGGCGCGCGGGCTCGAGGCTGCGGATGAACGTCCAGCGCTCGCGCTTCGCGAGCGACGAGAACAGGCCCGGCCGCATGAGCTGGCGGGTGCCCTCGATGACCTCGCGCGCGTAGATGTTGAAGTCGTTCGCGCTGCCGATCAGCGCGTCGTCGTGGTTGCCGCGGATCGTGAAGCGGCAGCGCTCGCGGATGATGTCGATGCACGCTTCCGGGTCGGGGCCGTAGCCGACCACGTCGCCGAGGCAGAGCACCTCATCGACCTTCTCCGCATCGATGCGACCGAAGACGCCGGTCAGCGCCTCGAGGTTCGAGTGGATGTCGGAGATGATCGCGAACACGCCCGTTCGACTCCCGCGGCCGGCGCGACGCGCGCCCCGGCCGAACCTCGTCAATGATCCGAACCGGTTCTCAGGCGACCCGCGTCGGCCGCGACGGCCACCGCTCCGTCGCGCTCGCGCCCGCAGCGCCCTGGGATTCCTGCCAGGTCTGCTTCAACCGGCTCACCACCCGTTCCGCCGCGGCCGCGAGCGGGCCCGCGATGGTCGCGCCCGCAGCGTAGCGATGTCCGCCGCCGCCGATGTCGCGCGCGAGGCGACTGACGTCGACGTCGCCGCGTGACCTCAGATTGATCCGGACCTCGCCGCTCCGTGTCTCGCGGAACAAGGCGACGCATTCGGCCTCGCGCGCGGTGCGCAAAAGGTCGAGCAGCTCGTCGGTCTCGAAGTCGCCGACACCGAGCTCGTCGACGAGGGCGATGGGGATCGTGCCCCACAGCACCGCGCCGTTCAGCTCGGAGGTCAACGCGGCCGCGACGCGCCCGATGAGGCGCACGAGCGGCACCGGATTGCGCTGGTAGACCTCGCGGTAGACCTTCGAGGCGTCGATGCCGGCGGAAAGCAGGTCGGCCGCGTCGCGAAGGACCTGCGGGCTCGTGTTCGAGTACCGGAACCAACCGGTGTCGGTGCTGATGGCGACCAGGAGCGCTTCGGCCATCGGCTTGTCGATCGTCCCGCCGAGCTCGCGCACGAAGTCGAGGACGATCTTGCCGGTCGCCGGCGCCGAGGCATCGTGGATGTTGATGTCGCCCGGCAGCTTCTCGGCGACGTGGTGGTCGACGCACACCTTCACGGCGCGGCCGGACGCGACCAGATCCCACAGCCCGGGCATGCGCGACGTCGCCGAGAAGTCGAACATCATGAAGACGTCGCTGTTCTTGGCCGGCTCGGCGTGGACCTTCGGGTCGAAGGTCTCGACCAGGGCGTCGCCGCCGAGGAAGGCGTAGCGCTCGGCGATCGGCTCGAACGCGAGGGCTCGGACGCGCTTGCCGCGCTGCCGCAGGAGGTGGTACATGCCGAGCATCGACCCGAGCGAGTCGCCGTCGATGTTGACGTGGCCGCTCAGCAGGAACGAGTCGCTCTTCTCGATCAGCTCTCTGAGTCGAGCCGAGGACTCGCGGTTGGCGGACGTCATTGCGCTCCCGGAGCAGGGACCGCGGGGGGCTCTCCGGGGGCGCTGGTCCCTGCGGAGCTCGTTGAGCGGTCGTGGAGAAGCCGAGAAAATAACCCAGCCCCCCTCGGAGTCAAGGGAAGCTGCCCCGCCTCGGCCTCCCCGGAGGCGAAGCAAATCTCTCCTGAAACGACAGTTGCGACGACGCGAACGCGCCCGAGCGTGACGCGATCGAGCGCCTCCGCGAGGTCTTTCGGCGCGCCTCCGTCGCTCGCGCAGACGACGAGGTCCGCGGGCTCTCCCGGGTCGAGGCGCCCGGAGCCGTCGTCGAGGACCCGCGCGCCGGCCGCGGTCGCCATCTCGAACACGAACGCGGGGTCGAGGTCGGGCCGGGCAGCGCGAAGGTAGGCCATCTCGTCGAACATCGACAGGCTCGCGTTCGAAGCGAGCGAGTCGGTGCCGAGCGCGACGGGGATGCCCGCCGCCCGGTATTCGAGGACCGGGTGGCGCGCGTGCCCGAAGAAGCGGTGACTGCGCGGACAGTAGGCGACGCAGGCCCCGCTCCGCGCGAGCCGCGAAACGTCGCCCGGCTCCGGGTAGTTCGCATGCGCGAGCAGCGCGCCGGGGAACAGGGCCCCGATGCGATCGAGGTGCTCGATCGGGGAGACGCCCGGAGGCGGGCCGAGCGGAGTCGGCGCCCCGAGGTCGCGCAGCAGGGCGGCGAGTTCACCGCCTCCGTCCCTCACGAAGCGCGCTTCCGCGAGCGTCTCCGCGGCGTGGGTCGTGAAGCCCGCGCCGCGCGACCGCGCGACCTGCGCGAGCGCACCGTATACGGGTGGAGCGGTCGAGTACGGAGCGTGCGGCGAGAACCCGCAGCGAACGCGACCGCCGGCGGTCGTCTCTGCGAAGCGTGCGCCCCACTCTTCGGCAGCGCTCCGCGTCTCGCCGGCGGAGCGACTGCCGAGGAACTCGCGGAACGCGAATCCTCTCAGACCCGAGCGCGCGACCGCCGCCGCGGCGGCGCCGGAGGAATCGATGTCCCCGACCGCGGTGGTGCCCGATGCGAGCGCGAGCGCGGCGCCGTGCTC
>CAZOLL010000062.1:0-13571 GCA_964580365.1 uncultured Phycisphaeraceae bacterium | reverse complement strand
TCGCCGTCGAGTGCCTCGCCGAGTTCATGGGGGAGGGCGCCGACCCGCAGGTCGGCATCACCGTCTCGCGCGGGATCCTCACCGTGACGATCACCGCGCGCGGCGCCGACGCCGCGGCGGCGGAGCGCGTGCGCGCGGTCGCCGCGGAAGCGGAGCGGCGTCTCGCGCCCTCCGTGTTCGGTCGCGACGGCGAGACGATCGAAGAGGCCGTGCTCGCCGCGGCGCGCGCCGCCGGCGAGCGCATCGCCGTGGCAGAGTCGTGCACCGGCGGACGCATCGCGGCGTTGCTCACGCGAGTCGCCGGCTCGTCCGAGGTGTTCGTCGAAGGCATCGTCACGTACGCGAACTCGTCGAAGATCGCGCGGCTCGGCGTGCACACCGGCACGCTGGCCGCCCACGGCGCGGTCAGCGCGGAGGTCGCCCGCGAAATGGTGGAGGGGCTCGCGCGCGCGACCGGCGCCGCGTCGTTGAGCGTGACGGGGATCGCCGGTCCCGGGGGAGCGACCCCCGACAAGCCGGTCGGTCTCGTGTTCGTCGGCGTGAGCGTCGCGGGCGTGACCGAAACCCATCGCTACCAGTTCGTCGGCGACCGCGAGACGATCCAGTCGCGTGCGGCCAGCGCCGCGCTCGATCGGCTGCGGCTCGCGCTCGTCGCGCGGCGCGCGCGCGCCTAACTGCGCGTCGCGCGCGTGTTTGACCGTGCGGCGGGCCTTTGTTAGGAAGGCCCACGCCGTACCCCGTGGTGTAACTGGTAACACCTCAGATTTTGGTTCTGAGTTTCCAGGTTCGAATCCTGGCGGGGTAACCAATCACCTTCCGCCCTCCGTCCTGCGTCGAGGGCGGACGCCTTCGTTCGATCGGCATGGGAGGATCATGCGCCGACTTCGCGGTCCGCTCGTCGCCGTTCTCGCGGTCTCCGCCTGCGGCTGCCTGCAGTTCTTCCCCGAGGCCTCGCTGCCCGTCGACGAGCCGACGGACAACGCGGCAGAGCGCGTTTCGACGGCCCTCGGGATCGAGTTCAAACGCCCCGTCGCGCGCGTGGCGCTCGGCGGCGAGGAGTTCGCCGCGGTCGAGAAGAAGAGCCCGGATCGCACGCCGTCGCTCGGCGGCGGCGCGCTCGATCAGCGCTGCCTCGTGGCGCTCGCCAGCGACGACGCGTCTGCGCCTCCTGGCGCCGCGGCGCGACCGTCGCGCGGCGGGCGCTTCGTGTGGGATCACCGCAGTGATCGCATCGTCGAGCGGGCCGACCGACCCGCCGGGAACGAGCCGTTCGACACGCGCGTGGCGGAGATCACCCGCATCGAAGCGCTCGGCGCGGCGCTCGCCTCTCAGCACGTCGCGGTGGACTCGGGCAAGGAGGAGGTGTCGGACGCCGGTGAAGCCGCGCTGTGCCTCATCCTCGGCGCCGCCCACGTGGCCGCCCTGGAAGCGTCGCTCTCGCCGATCGCCGGCTTCGACCCGTCCGCCGCGCCGATCCGGCGAATGCACGCGCGGCTGACCGCGGATCTGCTCGCGGACCCTGCCGGCGCGCCGGCGCGCCTGCTCGCCGAGAAAGACCTCCCCGACGCGGAGCGCGTCGCGCTCGAGCGCCTCGTCGAGTTGTCGGGAGCCGACCGCTGGCGGTCGATCCTGCGCGTCTTCGCGGGCGCGCGGTTCGTGCTCGAGGCGAAGGACCGGCTGAACGGTTCGCAGCTCGGCGCGGTCTTCGACGACCCGCCGCTCTCGACCGAGCAGATCCTCCATCCCGAGCGCTACTTCGACAACGACGATCCCCCGTCCTCGATCACCGGACGCGGGCGCGACGGGCTGATCGGCGGCGAGCTCTTGCTCGAATCCACGGGCAGCGCCGGAGAGTCCGGGCTCTACGCGATGCTTCGCGGCGTGCTCGCGCCCGACGAAGCGGCCGACGCCGCCGCCGGCTGGGCGGGCGACCGGCTCACGACCTACCGCGATTCGAAGGGCGGTCCGACCTCGTTCGCGTGGCGGATCGACTTCGACGATCGATGGGAGGCGATGGAGGCCGAGGATGCGTTCGAGATCGCGCTGCGCGCGCGCTTCGGGGGCTCGTTCCTCGAGGCGTCCGACGGTCTGCGGCAGCTCGAAGGCGGCTCGCGCTCGGCGGCGATGCAGCGCCAAGAATTGGCGTTCGCCGTCGTGATCGGTGGAGTGCCGGAGCAGGAGCGCTCGGCCGTGACGCGGTTGCTGCAGGAGGTCGCTGAGCCGGTGGGCATCCGCAAGAGCGGCGGCCGGCAGGATTTGGTCTTCCGCGCATTCCGCTACCTCGCGAGCCCGTTCCTCTTCGACTGCCGCGGTCGCTTCGACACCGACGTGCGATCGCTCTACGGCGTGCTGTTCGACCACCGCGTGTTTCCGAGCGGCGCGGAGCACGCGTTGTTCAACCCGACGGAGTTCCCGTACCTGAGCAGGATCCTGCCGGAAGAGGCGCGCGGGGTCTTCTTCCAGGTCGAGCGCGGCCAGAGCCGCAACGATTTCGGCCTGCTCGCGAGCCTCGTGCGTTCCTTCCGTGACGACGATGCGAAGCGATCGCGCTTCTGGAGTCCGGCGTGGTCGCGGACAGTGACGCCGGAATCCTCCGCGTGGGGCGTCTTCTACGGTCTCCTCTTCGAGCGCGCGGAGGGCGCGGGACGCAACGCGATGTCGGCGCGCGCGCTGTTCACGAACGAGAGCGCGCTCGACGGCGGAGAGCGGACGTTCGGCGTGCTGTTCGACGCCGTCAACTGGACCTCGCGGCCGGGAGTGGCGACGCGCTTCGCGCTCCTGCCGTACGGGCTGCTCGCCGACGTGCGGTCGATGCAGCGGCCCGACGCGACCGACGTCGGCTTCTTGCTCGACCAGATCCGGTTCCGCTCGAGCCACGTGGTGCCCGATGCGTCGCGCTTCGACTTCACACTGCTTTCCGGTTGGCTGATGCGGGTGATGAGCGACAGCGCCGCGGGCGAGAGCGAGGTGTCGGTCGGCAACGGCCTCCTCTTCGGCGTCGAGTCGCAGCCGGAGCGATCCTCCGGCGGAGTCTTCCGGGTGTTCGGCCGTTCGTTCCTGGGTTGGTCGAAGGACCCCGGCGGTTCGCACTTCGATGCGCTCTGGATGAGGTGGTAGCGCGGACGGCCCGCCGCCTCGCGCGGCCAGCCTCGCCGCTGCGCCGCCCCGCCGGCATCGTCGCGTTCCGCCGCCGATTCGCGTTCCGCCCCGGTTTCTGGCTCATCGCCGACGGGCATTCCAGCCGACACAAGTCGAGCGAGTCGCGGGATCAGCGTTCGGTCGTGTCGTCCGGCAGCGGGCCGGGGCGCGCGATGACGTGCGCCACGCCGCGGTCGCGTGGATCGCCATGTTTCCTCGAAGGAAGCGCACGGCACTCGTTCTCGGCGGCGGCGGCGTCCGCGGACTCGCGCACCTCGGGATCCTCCGCGTGTTCGAGCGCGCGCAGGTTCCGATCGACGCGATCGTCGGGACCAGCGCGGGCGCGATCGTCGGCGCGCTCTACGCTCACGAGCCGAACGTCGATTCGGTCGCGGACCGCCTGTTCCGCTTCATCTCGAGCCCGGAGTTCCGGCGGCTCAACCTGAAGTTCGACTTCGACGGGCGTCCGGCGCGACGCGGCAAGGCGTCGCTGATCGACCGACTGCTGTTCGGAGTGCGCCGCCAGATCACGATGGAGCGCATGTTCCGGCGCCCGGCGATCTTCAAGGCCGACGCGCTCGAGCGGCTCGCGTCGGTGCTGATGAGCGGGATGCATATCGAACACGCGAAGATCCCGCTGTTCGTCACCGCGCTCGATCTCGTCGCGGGCCACGAGGTGACGCTCGATCGCGGCGAACTCGGACTCGCGGTGCAGGCCTCGTGCTCAGTGCCCGGGTTCTTCCCGCCGGTGCGCATCGCCGAACGGATGCTCTGCGACGCGGGCCTCATCAACAACATGCCGATCGCCGTGGCCAAGCGACTCGGCGTGGACTGCGTGATCGCCGTGAACCTGAACCGTCGCGTCGAATCGATCGGCGCGCTGCCGACGGCGATCGAAGTGATCCTGCGCAACGAAGAGATCGGCACCAAGCTGATCAACGACGAGAAGCGCAAGCTCGCGGACGTCGTGATCGAGCCCGACCTCGGCGGGCGCCACTGGCTCGACTTCAGCGATCCCGCGGCCGTGGTGCAGGCCGGAGCGCATGCGGCGGAGTCGATGCTCGACCAGGTGCTCGGCGTCGTCTCCGATCGTGGTGTCGAGGCGCCCGGCCGTCGGCACCTGCTCGATCCCGACACGACCTGCTGATCGATCGACCTCGCTCCCCACGCATCGGGTGCAAAAAAGGAATCGGGGGCCCTTGCCGAAGCAAGGACCCCCGATCCGTCGGTTCAGACTACGAACCGGCTGACTCGGACACGATCAAGGCGCGAACATCACCGGGAAGCTGTTCGTGTGCGAGTGACCCAGCGCGGCGCCCGGCGTCAGGTTGGTGCCGGCCGGGTTCATCGCGAGCTGCCAGAGGCAGAACTCGATGCCCGGGAGAGCACCAACGATCGGGATCGCGATGAACGCGCCACCGTTGTTACCCGACGAGCCGCCCATGAGGGCCGCGGCCGGATACTGCGGGTAGTTGTTGCCACCCACGGTGACCGTGTGCTTCGTCGCGAACAGGAAGATCGCGTTGGCGAGCAGGTTGTTCGTCACGAAGTCGAACTTGCCCACCGAGCGCGGCATGCGGCCACCAACGACCGGGCCGAGGGCCGGACCGCCAGGACCACCCGTCGCGATCGGAATCACGCCGAAGCCACCCGCCGTCGGGCACAGGTTGCTGGCAACGAAGCCGCCCGAGAAGCCACCGGCGATCGTGACGCCGCCGCCGCCCGCGAGCGGGCTGTTCGGGTCAAGACCGGACCAGTTGAGGCAGGTCAGGTGGAACGAGCCGCCCGCGAACGCGTTGTTGGCGTCGTAGACGTTCGTGCCGAAGATCTCGCCCGTGGCCGCCTCGAGGAGGGTCGAGCCGGTCATGGAGAGGATGCCCTGGTTACCGGCGTGGTACGGAACCGGCATACCCGCGTGGGCGTTCAAGCCCGACGCGCCACCGGGGCCGGCGAACAACGTCGTCGTCGTCGTCGTGGCCAGCTCGACCGACGAATCGATCGTCGAAACCGAGCTCGCCCATTCGATCGGGGACGGGTTGAAGAAGAAACTGATCAGGAAGTAGGCCTTGCCGACCGACGGGAGGACCGTCGGGATGAACATGCCGGTGTTCGGCGCCGCCGAGCAGACACGGTGCTCGTCGACCGAGCCGATGTAGTACTGATTCACGAAGCCCGTGCCCGGGTTGATGCCCGGATCCGGATGGCCGAGCATCGTCGCATCGCCTTCCGGAATCGTGATCGCCGAGGGGAAGCCCGGCGTCGGGAGGATCGTGAGCTTCAGGGTGTTGATGAACGGAGCCGGCGCAGCGCCGGACACCGCGATCAGACCCGTGAGGAACCGCGGGATCGCCGGGGACGCCGGCGCACCGGGGCCGCCGACCACGGGGCCGACGCCGGCGCCCGAGAAGTACAGGAACTGCGGCGCACCCGTCGGGGTGGCGATGGCGCAGGACGCCGTGCCCGAGAACACCGAGGTGTACGGGAGCACGAGGACACCACCCCACGAACCATCGACGTCATACCAGAGAGCGTCGATCTTCGAGGAGTAGGTGCCGAGCTGACCGTCGAACGGGTTCACGACCTTCGTCGGGGCGTGGTTGAGCGCACCCGGGAAGCACTTCCAGGTCGCGCTGTTCGCCGGGAGCGGCGGGAAGAAGCCGAAGAAGTAGTCGGTTCCGTTCGTGTAGTGCCAGAAGTTCGAACCGTTACCGGCAAACGCGCTCGAGCCGAACAGGCAGAGCGCGAGGCCGGCCATCGCCAGACGACCAAGTTTCATGCGAAACCTCCAAAGAGGACAGACACAGGGACAGCAGTCGTTCGCGAGAGGTGGCCCAGCTTTCAGGACCGGAATCCTGACCCTGAGGCAAGCGTCGACCCGATCGCGGGCGCGAACTCCTGACCAAGTGCGCGCCAGCGCCCGACGTCAAATGGTGCAACGCACGCGGTTGCGAAAACTGAAAACGAGTTGTTTCCGATCTGACGTTAGGCTTCTGCGCCGAAGCGCGTGGCGGATGATACCCCTGGTCGAAATGCTGTCAACGCGTTGTAGAGTTTTTTCCAACATGCCGAAAGTCGCGCCAGAAACGCGCTTGAAGAGTGAAAGGAACTTGCAGGTCGGCATCGGGAGAGCGCGATCTTGACCCCGGCGGCGCGCATCGGCAGAATCGCCGACTTCCCCTCGCTCCGGATTTGGGGGCGCGCGCGACACGATCGGAGGGCGGTCCGATCGGCGGTGTTGCGGGCGCCCGGATCGGGTCGGGGGCTTCGTCCTTTCTCGGCTTCGAAACCCGCTGACGGAGCGGCGTGCCCGTGGCTCGTCCGTGCTCGTTCGTCATCCTGGCCGCCGGCCAGGGCACTCGAATGCACTCGCCCGCGCCGAAGCCGCTCTTCGACGTGTGTGGAGTGCCTTCGCTCGAGCACGTGATCCGCGCGGCGCGCGGCGCGGGGGCGACGCGCGTCGCGGTGGTGGTGGGGGCCGCGAACCGCGCGGCGATCGAGCGCGTGGTTTCCGCGCTCGGCGTCGAGGTCATCCTCCAGGATCCGTTGTCCGGCACCGGACACGCCGTGAAGATCGCCCTCGAGGCGCTGAAACCGTCCGACTCCGCCGCGACCGCCGGCGATCTCGTCGTTCTCTACTCGGATGGGCCGCTCATCCGTCACGAGTCGTTGAGAGCGCTGCTCGAGCGCCACCGTGGATCGTCCGCCGCCGAGACGGTGCTGACCGCGATCGTCCCCTCGCCGACCGGCTACGGGCGGATCGCGCGCGACGATCGCGGCGAGCTCGAGCGCATCGTCGAGGAGGGGGACGCCGACGCGAAGACGCGCGAGATCCGCGAGATCAACACTGGGATCTGTGCGTTCGCGTTCGACGCGGCCGAGCGCGCGCTCGCGCGCGTCTCGAACGAAAACTCCAAGCGCGAGTACTACCTCACCGACACCGTCGCGATCCTGCGCGCGGAGGGCGCCCGCGTCACGACCGCCCGCCTCGAGGATTCACGCGAGGCCCGCTCGTTCAACTCGCACGCCGAGCTCGCCGAGGTCCGCCGCATCCTGCGCGATCGCATCGTCCAAGCGCATCAGGCCGCCGGCGTCGACGTGGTCGATCCCGCCACCGCGTTCATCGACTCCGATGTCACCATCGGCGCGGGCACGACGATCCACCCCTGCACCGTGATCGCGGCCGGCGTGAAGATCGGAAGAGGCTGCTCGATCGGTCCGTTCGCGCACCTGCGGACCGGGACGGTCCTCGCGGACGGCGCCGAGGTCGGCAACTTCGTCGAGGCGAAGAACACGCAGCTCGGCGAATCCGCGAAGGCGAAGCATCTCACGTATCTCGGCGACACCGCGGTCGGCGCGCGTGCGAACGTCGGCGCGGGCACGATCACCGCGAACTATGACGGCAAGGCGAAGCACAAGACCGCGATCGGCGCGGGCGCCTTCATCGGCAGCGGCACGGTGCTGATCGCGCCGGTCGAGGTGGGCGAGAAGGCGATCACCGGCGCGGGCGCGGTGGTCCTGCGGAACACGCGCATCGGCGCGGGCGAGGTCTTCGTGGGCGTCCCGGCGCGACCGCTCGATCGCGGCGCCGCCGGCAGGACCCGCGACGAAGGGCGGCATCCATGAACGGTGCGGATCGACTGAAGATCTTCACGGGCCGAGGACACAAGGGCCTCGCGGAAGAGATCTGCCGCGAACTCGGGCAATCGCTCGGCTCCGCCTACGTCGACCGATTCCCCGACGGGGAGATCGACGTCAAGATCGACGACGACATCCGCGGCGCCGACGTCTTCATCGTGCAGCCGACCTGCCCGCCGGTGAACGAAAACCTCGTCGAGCTCCTCATCCTCATCGACTGCGCGCTGCGCGCGTCGGCCGACCGGATCACCGCGGTGATTCCGTACTTCGGCTATGCGCGCAAGGATCGCAAGGACGAGGGCCGCGTGCCCATCTCCGCGAAGCTCGTCGCCAACATGATCACGCGCGCGGGCGCCGACCGCGTCCTCGCGATCGACCTCCACGCGTCGCAGATCCAGGGCTTCTTCGACATCCCCGTCGACCACCTCTACGCGAAGCCGGTGCTCGTCGAGTACTTCACGAGCCTCGACCTCGAAGACCCGGTCGTGGTGGCCCCCGACGTCGGCTCGATCCGCATGGCGCGCGCGTACTCGCAGTCGCTGAAGGCCGGCCTCGCGATCGTCGACAAGCGCCGCCAGTCCGCCGAGCGCACGACGGCGGAGAACCTCATCGGCGACGTCCGCGGCCACGACGTGGTGATCGTCGACGACATGATCACGACCGCCGGCTCGATCACCGAGGCCGCGAAGACCGTGAAGGACTTCGGCGCACGCCGCGTTTTCCTCGGCGCGACGCACGGCGTCCTGTGCGGCAACGCGACACAGAAGCTGCAGAACGCGCCGGTCGAGGAAGTCGCCGTCACCAACACCATCCCATTGCCGCCCGAGAAGCAATTCGATCGACTGCGGCAACGCACGATCGCCCCGCTGCTCGCGCGCGCGATCGACCGCATCCACCGCAGCGCATCCGTGAGCGCGCTGTTCGAACGCTGAACCCGAAGTCTCGACAACCGAATCGAATCAGGAACGAACCGATGGCACAGATCCAGAAGCTCGAGTCCACGCGACGCACCGAGATCGGCAAGCACGCGATGAAGCGCCTCCGCGGCGCCGGTCGCACGCCGGCGATCCTCTACGGACACGGCCAGGAGTCCGTGGCGATCAGCCTCGACGGCCGCGTCCTGCGCAAGGCGCTCGACCACCACGCGCGCTTCGTCGAGCTCGCGGTCGACGGCAAGGTCGAGACGGCGCTCGTGCGCGAGGTCGAGTGGGACACCTACAGCCAGGACGTCCTGCACATCGACTTCCTCCGCGTGAACGCCGACGAGCCGATCGTCGTCACCGTCCCGATCGCCGTGCGCGGCACGCCGAAGGGCGCGGGCGAAGGCGGCGTGCTCGAGGTCTTCATCCACGAGCTGCCGATCAAGGTGAAGCCGCGCGAGATCCCCGAGCGCGTCGAGGTCAACGTCGCGGAGCTGAAGCTGCACGACCAGGTGCTCGCGAAGCAGCTCACGCTGCCGTCGGGCGTCGTGCTCGCGGTCGACGGCGAGAAGCCGGTCTGCGGCGTCGTCTCGGTGAAGATCTACGAAGCGCCGGTCGCTGCCGCGGCCGAGGGCGATGCGGCCGCCGCGACGGCGGCGGCGACGCCGACCGAGCCGGAAGTCGTGCAGAAGAAGAAGGAGAAGGAGGAAGAGCCCAAGGAGTGATCCTCCGCGGGTGACGCGTGCGCATCGTGGCCGGTCTTGGCAATCCCGGGGACGAATACACCGGGACGCGCCACAACGTCGGGTTCGACGTCATCGATCGTCTGGCGAGCCGCCGGCGCGTCGACCTCCGCATGCGCGGAGGCGTCGCGGCCGTCGCCTCGTCGGACTCGAAGGCCGGCCCGTTCGTCCTCGTGAAGCCCCTCACCTTCATGAACCGCAGCGGCGGGCCGCTGCGCATGGTGTTGAAGGACTTCATGGCCGAGCCGAAGGACGTGCTCGTCATCGTCGACGACTTCCACCTCGAGTTGGGTCGGCTCCGCGTGCGCGCGTCGGGCAGCGAAGGCGGGCACAACGGGCTGCGCTCGATCACCGACTCGCTCGGGACGCGCGACTACCCGCGCCTGCGCATCGGCGTCGGGCCCGCGCCGGAGCGGATGTCGTGGGAAGCGTTCGTGCTGCAGCGCTTCAAGCCGGCCGATCGCGAAGGCGCGTCGGAGGCCATCGACCGCGCGGCGGAAGCCGCGGAAGAATGGATCGACGGAACCACTGTCGAAACCTTGATGACTCGGTATAACGGTGCGTAATCGTCGCACTTTCTGCCCCTCGCCCGAACTCAACGAACGCGAAGGCGGCGGCGAGCGCGCAACGAGCCGGACGGAACGGAACCGAACGAGATGCCGAACGAGATGCCGAACGACATGAATGGAGAGCGCAGTTGAAGCACTACGAGGGCATGTTCCTCACCCACAACCAGGAAGCGCGGAAGGACACCGACTACCTGGCCGAGCACGTGAGGGGACTGATCGAGAAGTCGGGCGGCGCGGTGCAGCAGCTGAAGAAGTGGGACGAGCGCAAGCTCGCCTACCCGATCAAGCGCGTGACGCACGGCGTGTACTTCATCACCTACTTCACGGGTGATCAGGCCACGGTCGCGAAGCTCCGCGCCGAGGTCCGCCTCTCGAGCCTCGTGCTGCGCCACCTCGTGCTGAAGCTCGACGCCGCGATGGAGAAGCCGCTCGAGACGTTTGCAGAAGCGCAGCAGCGCCTCGCTGGCATCGAGCGCAAGGTCGAAGGCGGCGGCGACGAAATGGCCACGACGGCGCGCGTGCCCGACGAGTTCGGCGCCGGCGTCGGCGCGGAAGACTCCCGCGAGTGATCCGCGCGAACCCCACACGAGAAACAACGGAGTGAATCATGGCCGGCCGACGCAACGATCGTTCGAGCGCAGCGAAGAAGAAGAAGAAGTACCGGAAGTTCAGCGACCGCCAGAAGGTGCGCGTCTCGCGCACGCAGGCCGCCGAGCTGTTCGACTACAAGCACGTCGGGATCCTGCAGAAGCTCTGCACCCAGCAGGGCAAGCTCTTCTCGCGCAAGCGCGCGAACAACTCCGCGTGGTCGCAGCGCCGCCTGAAGACGGCCGTGAAGCAGGCGCGGTACATGGCCCTCCTCCCCTTCGTCGGCTGAGCCGGCACACCCGAACGAATAGAACGCAGCGAACGGACAGCACGCCATGCAGCAGATCATCCTCATCCAGGACGTCGAAGCGGTGGGCCGCAAGGGCAGCCTCATCAACGTCAAGGACGGCTTTGCCCGCAACTTCCTCCTTCCGCAGAAGCTCGGCGTCCGCGCGAGCAAGGACAACCTGAAGCGCCTCGAGGGCCTGCGCGAGAAGTACGAGGCCGAAGAGAAGGAGCGCTCCGAGCGCGCGAAGGCGCTGGTCGGCCGTCTCGACGGCGTCGCGCTCAACATCACGATGAAGGCGTCGGACGAGGGCCACCTCTACGGCTCGGTCACGAACGCCACGCTGCACGAGCTGCTGGCGGCTCAGAACATCGAGCTCGAACCGAAGATGATCCGCCTCGCGGCGCCCATCAAGGAAGTCGGCGTCTACAACGTCTCGGTCGTGCTGCACGAAACCGTCCGCACCGAGATCAAGGTGTGGGTCGTCGCCGAGAAGGACGAGAAGGCGGACGACGCCGCCGCGAAGCCCGCCGCCGAGCCGGCTGCGGACGCCCCGAAGACCTGACGCTACACTCCCGCTCGCGCGGCGGCCTGACCGCCGCGCCGAGTTCCAAACGGTCGGACGTTTGTCGAGTCGTTTCCGGGGAGGGAGTCCGTGGTCCTCGATCCGCGGTCGCACGAGCGCGTTCCTCCGCACGATGCAGACGCCGAAGCGGCGCTGCTCGGAGCGATGATCCTCGAGCGCGACGTGATCACGGAGTTCGTGCACATCCTCCGCCCCGAGGATTTCTACGTGCACTCGCACCGCCTCGTGTTCGAGGCGATCCGCGGCCTCGAGGAGCACGCGGGCGCGTCGATCGACGTCGTCACGCTGAAGGACGAGCTGAAGCGCAGGAAAACGCTCGAGCAGGCCGGAGGCTCCGAGTCGCTGGTGCGACTGCTCGAGAGCGTGCCGTCCGCCGCAGGCGCGCGCCACCACGCGAAGATCGTCCGCGACCACGCCCAGCTCCGCGCGCTGATCCACGCCGCGCAGGAAACTCTGCACGACACGTTCGAGCCGAGCGAGGCGGTCGAGACGTTGGTCGATCGCGTCGAGCAACGCTTCTTCGAAGTGCGTCACGCCGACGACAACGAAGCGCGCTGCGTGAAGGACCTCCTGCACGACACGTTCGCGCGCCTCGAAGCGTTCCAGGGCCGCGAGCACGGCAAGCCCACCGGCCTCGACACCGGCTTCGCCGACCTGAACGACCTGCTCGACGGCTTCCACTCCGGCCAGCTCATCGTCATCGCGGCGCGGCCCAGCATGGGCAAGACGTCGTTCGCGCTGAACATCGCCTCGCATGCCGCCATCCGCGACAAGGTCCCGACGCTCGTGTTCTCCCTCGAGGTGCCGAAGGAGCAGGTCGTCGAGAACGTGCTCTGCGCGTGGGCGAAGGTCGACGCGCACCGCATGCGGCGCGGCGAGCTCGAGCCGGACGACTGGACGCGCTTGACCGGCGCCGCGAACGAGCTGTCCGGCGCGCCGCTCTACGTCGACGACACGCCGAGCCTCTCGATCCTCGCCATCCGTGCGAAGGCGCGCCGCATGCAGCGCAAGGCGAACATCGGCCTCGTCGTCGTCGACTACCTGCAGCTGATGACCGCCCCGGGCTCCGAGTCGCGCATCCTCGAGATCACGCGCATCTCGCAGGGGTTGAAGGCGCTCGCGCGCGAGCTGCGCGTGCCGGTCATCGCGCTCTCGCAGTTGAACCGCGCGGTCGACGCGCGCGAGGACCACGAGCCGCGCATGTCCGACCTCCGCGAGTCCGGCTCCATCGAGCAGGACGCCGATGTCGTCGTCTTCCTCTACCGCGAGTCCTACTACAAGGAAGTCGTGGGCGAGAAGGAGCGCGAGGCCGACATCATCGTCTCGAAGCACCGAAACGGCCGCACCGGCAAGGTGCGGATGTGGTTCTTCCGCGAGTTCATGCGCTTCGGGGATCGCGCCCGCTCGCCGATGTGAGCGCGTTCTCCGCGTCCGGCGCGGCCCCGATCCGTCGTCGGAATGAGGCGTTCGTGAGCGCGCGACGTCGTTTCTAAAACCGGCGACGTGGTCCGTCCCAATCGCGCGAACACGTCCCTAGAATCCCGGCCTCGTCCGCGGGTCGAGAGGTCGGATGCCGTCTTTCGGGTTCTCGTCGCTCCTGATGTTCATCGTCGCTCTCCTACCCGGCCGCGAGAAGGCGGCCTGGGAAGGCGAGCGCGTGCTGGAGATCCGCGTCGAAGGCAACCGTCGCATCACCACCGACCAGATCCTCGAGCACCTGCGCACCAAGGTCGAGAAGCCGCTGCACGCGACCGACGTCGAGGCGGACATCCGCGACCTCTTCGCGCGCTTCGGCATCCGCGTCACCGTGCGCCAGGACCCGCAGCCCTCCGGCGTGAAGCTCCTGCTCGTCGTCGACGAGGATCCGCTGATCAACGGCGTCGAGTTCCGCGGCGTGCCCGGCCCGCGCGGCCGTGAGCTGTTCGAGACCGCGCGCCTCGCCGACGTGCGGAACATCCTCGAGGGCCAGGTGCGCGACGGCATGCAGACGATCGTGAACCGCCTGCACGACGACGGCCACTACTTCGCCGAGGCGAAGCTCACCATCGAGTCGCGCGACACCGGCTCCGTCGCGGTGATCGACATCCACGAAGGTCCGAAGGTCTC
>CAZOLL010000061.1:0-13635 GCA_964580365.1 uncultured Phycisphaeraceae bacterium | reverse complement strand
GTTCGCCGCGTCGCCGCTGAGGAGCCCTTGGTCGGTGACCGCGACGCCGGACAAGACGTTCACGCGGATGAAATCGAGGCCCGCCGCCGCAGCGATCGCGAGCGCGCTCATCGCGTCGTTGCGCAGCACGTTCACCCCGACCGGTCGGTCGGTCGCGAGCGCGCGGATGCGCCCGCACGCGAGCGCCATCGCGGCGACCGTGACCGGGGGCACCGCGCCCGGAAAGAACGGTGCGTCGCCGAAATTCTCGACGATCAACCCGTCGAAGCCGGCGTGCAGGAGAGCCCGCGCGTCGGCCTCGGCACGGTCGAAGGTCCGCTCGAGCGGCCCCGCGCGCGGGCTCCCGGGGAGCGGGGCGAGGTGAACCACACCGACCAGGAAGGGGCGGCGGCGGAAGGGTCGGAAGCGGCCGGTCGGCGCGGCGGACACCATGCGCGGGAGGGTAGCAATGATCGCGGAGGTTCCAGGACGGCATCTGCTACCGTCACCGCGATGTCGGCGAGACCCATCACGGATGGTGGCGGCGGAAGCGGCGGAGACGGCGGCGACCGCTTCGAGCACCGCGAGCTCGGCGGGGGGGTCGACCTCTTCACCTGGCCGACGCAGCGATTCAAGACCGGCGTGGTCCGGTTCAACCTGATCGAGCCGCTCGACGCACGAGCAGGCGGACGCGCGCTGATCGCGAGCCTCTTGAAACGCGGTTGCTCGCGGTACCCGGACATGCGGTCGTTGTCGCGTCGACTCGAGGAGCTGTACGGCGCGGCGCTCGGTGTCGACGTCTCCCGGCTCGGCGAGCGGCAGCACACGCAGCTCACGCTCGGCTTCGTCAGCGAACGCGCGTTGCGCGCCGGGCTCGGCACGTCGATCGGGGAGTCGCCGTTCCGCGCGGGGATCGACCTGCTGCTCGACGTGCTGCTCGAACCGGTCGTCGTGGACTCGGGATTTCGCGAGGAGGAGTTCGGGCAGGAGCGGAAGAACCTGTTGCGCGCGATCGAGGGCCTCCGCGACGACAAGGCCGCGTATGCGCACGTGCGGGCGCGCGCGGAGATGTTTCGCGGCGAGCCGTACGCGAACCACGAGTACGGCGAGCCCGAGCGCATCCTCGCGCTCGACCGGCGCGAGGTCCTCACCTTGCATCGCGAGCGCGTGGGTCGCGCTCCGATCGAGGTCTCTGCCGCCGGCGAGTTCGGCGCGGACGACGTCGACTGGCTCGCGGCCGCGCTGAAGAAGCGGTGGCCCGCGCGCGCGGCATCCGCGCCGCCGGCGGTGATGGTCCGCGCGCCGGGTGCGCCGCGGCGCATCGTCGAGCGCGCGGACGTCGCGCAGAGCCGCGTGTGGATCGGCTACCGCTTCGACCCGCGCGCGCTCCCGGACCGTGACTACTTCGCGCTCGGCGTGTTCGACGCCGTGCTCGGCGGCGGCAGCCTCTCGAAGCTGTTCCAGGAGGTCCGCGAGAAGCGCAGCCTCGCCTACTCGGTGCATTCGGTGCTCGACCGGCTGAAGGGCGCGCTGTTCCTCGTCGCGGGCGTCTCGCTCCCGAAGGCCGAAGAGGCCGCGGACGTGATGCGCGCGCAGGTCGGCGCGATCGCGCGCGGTGAGGTGACGGCGGAGGAGCTGTCGGCGGCGCGCGCGTCCTTGCTCAACTCGCTGCGCGGGACCCACGATTCCGCCGACCGCGCGATCCAGTTCGCGGCCGTGGCGCGGGCGCTGGGCCGCACGCCGGAGGTGGCGCGTTTCATGCACGGCGTCGAATCGGTGACGCGCGAAGACGTGGTGCGCGTCGCCGCGATGCCGAAGGAAGAGCTGACGTTCGAACTCCTCGGAGCCGACGAGAATGGAACTGACGCGGGTCACGAATCCGCTGGGTGAGGCCTACTTCCGCGGCCGGCACGACACCGGCCTCGCGGTCATGGCGCTCGAGAAGCCGTGGTCGAAGCGCACCTTCGCGGTGTTCGCGACCAAGTTCGGCTCCGTCGACAACACGCTCGTCGACGGCGCGAGCGGCCGCCCGGAGATCGTCCCCGACGGCGTCGCGCACTTCCTCGAGCACAAGATGTTCGAGGACGAGGAGGGCGACGTCTCGGAGCGGTTCGCGGCGCTCGGCGCGTACTCGAATGCCGCGACCGGGTTCACCGGCACGACCTACGTGTTCTCGACGACGGACCACGCGGAGGAGTGCCTGGCGCTCCTGCTCGACTTCGTCTTGAAGCCGTGGTTCACGCCGGAGCTCGTCGCGAAGGAGCAGGGCATCATCGGCGAGGAGATCCGCATGTACCGCGACGACGCGGGCTGGCGGGTCTTCTTCAACCTGCTGCAGTGCCTCTTCGAGCGGCACCCGGTGCGCATCGACATCGCGGGCACCGAGGAATCGATCGCGCGGATCGACCCGCGCGTGCTGTACGCGTGCCACCGGCAGTTCTACCGGCCGGGCAACATGAACCTCGCGGTGGTCGGGCAGCTCGCGGCGAAGACCGTGGCGGAGCACGTGAACCGTGCGCTCGACGGCAAGGACTTCGCACGCGGCGCGCGTGTCGCGCGGCCGCGCGTCGAGGACGAGTCCGTCACGGTGCGCCGGCGCGAGGACCGGATGGACGTCGCGCGCAGCCGACTCCTGGTCGGTTGGAAGGACGTGCGCATGCCGGACGTCGGGCCGGCGCTCGAGCGCCGCGAGATCGAGACCGCTCTGCTGCTCGACATCGCGTTCGGCCGGTCGTCGGAAGCCCATGATCGCCTCTACCGCGAGGGCCTGATCGACGACGGGTTCGGCGTCGAATACACCGGGGAGGAGGACTTCGGCTTCGCCGCGATCGGCTGCGAGACCGACGACCCGAAACGGCTCGAGAGCCGCATCCGCGACGAGGTCGAGTCCCTGGTCCATCGGCGCATCGAGCCCGTCGACTTCGAGCGGGCGCGCAACAAGTTCCTCGGGCGCTTCGTCGCGCAGTTCGACTCGCCCGAGTCGACCGCCTACGCGCTGTCGTCGTCGGATTTCCGCGGCCTCGATCCGTTCGACGGCCTCGCGCTGATCCGCGGGGTGGGGCCGGCCGATCTCGAGCGCCGCGCGCGCGAGCTGTTCGAGCCCTCGCGTTCGGCGTCCTCGGTCGTCCTGCCTGCGAAGAAGTGACCGCAGTCACGGCCGCTCCCGTCCTCGTCCTCACCGGCCCGACGGCCTCCGGAAAGAAGGAGGTCGGGCTTGCGCTCGCCCGGCGCATCGGCGCGGAAGTCGTTTCGCTCGACTCGGTGAAGGTGTGGCGCGGCTTGTCGATCGGCGCCGCGGCGCCGACGGATGCGGAGCGCGGAGGTGCGCCCATCCATCTAATGGGGGTGGCGGAGCCGGGCGAGCCGTTCTCGGTGGGGCGGTACCTGCAGAAGGCCGCCGCCGTCGTCGCGGACATCCGCGCGCGCGGAGCGGTCCCGCTCTTCCTCGGTGGAACACCGCTCTACCTGAACGGGCTGCTGCGCGGCCTCTTCGAGGGTCCTCCGGCCGACGCCGCCGTGCGCGCGCGGCACCTCCAGGAGGTGGAGCGCGCGGGCGTGGAATCGCTGCACGCTCGGCTCGCGTCGGTCGACCCGTTGGCCGCGTCGCGGATCCTGCCGCGCGATCTCAAGCGGATCTCGCGCGCGCTCGAAGTGTTCGAACTGACGGGGGAGCCGATCTCGACGCTGCAGGCGCGTGACACGCGCCGGCCGATCGAAGGCGAGTTCCGCGTCGCGGGTCTCGTGCTCGACCGAGCGTTCCTCGACCGCCGCATCGAAGAACGCGTCGACCGCATGCTCGCGCGCGGACTGATCGAAGAGGTTCGAGAGCTGCGCGCGCGCGGCGTGCTCGTCGGCGAGGCCGCCGCCGCGATCGGCTACCGCGAGGTGATCGCGCACCTCGAGGGGATGACGTCGCTCGTCGAGGCGCGCGACGCGATCGTGCGGAACACGCGGCGGCTGGTGCGGAAGCAGACCAATTGGTTTCGGCGCTTCCCGGAAATCCGCTGGGTCGCGCGCGACGCGGCGACGTCGCTGGACGCGCTGGTGGACGCCGCACACGCGACGCTCATGCGCGACTGACGCGCTTCAGTTCTTGACGGGGATCGCCTCGATGCGGCGCGCGAGCGACGCGAGGTCGCGCAGGACCCGCGGGTCGCGGATCGAATCCGTGGCGCGCTCGACGTGACCGCGCAGGCGGTCGCGCTCCGCGGCGCTTGCGCCTTCGGAGAGCGCTTCGGTGTACGTGAGGAGCGCGTCGATGAAGCTCGGGTCGCGGTCGAGCAGCGCGTCGAGCGCGGCGAGACCGCCGGGGCGGTCGTCGGTGGAGAGCTTCGCGAGGGCTGTGATGAGCTGCAGGCGACACCAGGCGCGGTCGGACTTCGCGCCGGGCAAGGCGACCTGCGCCGCGGCGAGCGCGTCGGCGTTCTTGCCGGAGCGGTGCAGGATGTAAGCGTTGAGCGTGGCGAGGTCGGTGCTCTCGGGCTTGGCTTCGAACGCGACGCGGGCGACCTTGCGCAGCGCATCGTCGAGGCCGGCGGAGCCGAGAGTCTCGACCGCGAGCACGGCCGCGTCGAGGTCGATCTCGCAGGCGCGCGTGACGTCCGCGACCGCGGCGGGGAGGTCCTTGTCCACGGTGGCGGCGGCGCGTCCGATGCGCGCGACGACGCGGTAGGGCGAACCCGACTTGTCGGCCTGGGTGATCAACGCATCGAACTGGCCGAGCGCGGCGGGAGCGCGGCCGATCCGAAGTTGATGGAGCGCCGCGAGCGCGACGAGCTCCTCGTTCTCCGGATGACGGGCGGCGGCTGCGAGAACGATCTCGGCCGCGTCGTCAGCGTGATCCGTCGAGTCGAGGTCTTCCGCGTTGAGGAGCGCGACGTCCGGATCGTCCGGCGCAAGCAGGAGTGCGCAGCGCAGCTCGCGACGCGCTTCGTCACGACGGTTCGCCTTGTGGAGGACCTGTGCGCGCGCGAGGTGAACCTGCGGCTCGTTGGGCGCGTACGCGGCGGCGCGGTCGATCGCGGCGACGGCGAGCTCGACGTCGCCCTCGCGCATCGCGCGTCCCGTATCGGCGAACGCTTCGGAGCCGTAGCGCAGAGAACCGAACATGCCGCACCCCGTGAGAAGGAGCGCGGCATGCGCGGCGACGAGTCGAAGTGCGAGCGGGGCGGGCAACGAACCGCTCAGGTCAGTGCATGTCAGTGCTTGCCCCAGTGCTCGAGCGTGTACTCGTAGTGCGGGAGGTTGTACTTCTCGCGCAGACGCGCACGGGTGTCGTCATCCGCGAGGTCCATCTCCGGCGAGAGCGGGCCGGCGTAGATCGACGGCAGGGCGAAGAATCCGAGCACCGCATCGAGCAGCTCGAACGGCGAGGCGTTGATGTTCGCGCCGACCCAGAACAGGTGGAGAGTCGCGCCGAAGTCACTCCAGTGGCGGTCGTGGTTGTCGAGGTAGTCCGCGCCTTCGTAGGCGAACTCGTGCTCGAACAACGTCGAGGTGCCCCAGACCGGCGTGCGGGCGATGTCGACCCAGTAGAGGTTGAAGCCGGCGGCGAGGCCGCCCTCGACGCGATCGTCGCTCCAGGTGCCGGCCGAGCGCTTCAGCATGCCCCAACGCAGGCCGTTGTTCATGAAGCCGCCGCCGATCTGCAGCCACTTCGTCGCGTGGACGTTCGCGAGGAAACCGTCGCCGACCGAGAGGTCGAACTGGACGATGTCGGCGAGATCGAGGAAGCGATCCTTCAAGTAGATCCCCGTCTTCTCGACGCCGGTCCACTCGTTCACTTCGCGCGAGTAGGCCTCGAACTCGGGGGACGAGGTGAACTTGTAGGAGTGCTGGCAGCCAACCGTCGTGACCACCGCGAGCGCGGCGACACCCAACGCGAACTTGTTCATGAATGTGCCCTTGATCGGACCGTGTTCGGAATCGCGTTCAGCAGAGCGGAGCAAACCTGAATCGACTCGTCAGTCGATGTAGGGGTCGTCCCAGTCGTAGTTCATGAAGTGCCGGTCGAAGGAGCGGTACACGCTCTCAGCGTCGCGGCGAACGACCTGGTAGTACCCGCGCATGTGGCCACCCCACCAATAGACCGAGTCGGTGTGGCAACCGCCGAGCGGAAGGGCGGCGAGGCAAAGCAGCAGGAGAGCCCTGAGGCTTCGCGTCATGTGAGGAACTCCTTCTGATCCGGGAGCGGGAACCGGGAGAGCTGACGGACAGCGCGGGACGATCCGAAAGCTCTGCTGTGCGCAGGTTTCGGAGCTTCTTCCACCGTTCGGCGAAAAAGCGGCGGGAGTCTAGCAACGAGGTGTAGTCGGTCAAACGGAAAAAGAAACCGCCCTTGCACTTGTGATCAATGCACGAAGTCGCGAGCCGCGTGGTTTCACACCGAGCGCCCGGCGACTACAGTCCGCCCCCCGATTCGAGCCCGATGCAACGCAATCAGCGCGCACTCGCCTACCCGCTCGCCGCACTCGCGATCGTCGCCGTGCTGATCGCGCTGCGTCCGAAGCGCGTCGAGGCGCCGGACGCGCCGCCGGCGCTCCTGCCGCCCTCCAACACAGCGGTTTCGGACGGCGCGTTCCAGTTCGTGCGGGTGCCGCACCAGCAGGACTTGCCCGAAGAGGCGTTGCGCGGCGGCGTGCCGGAGGATCGCTGTGAGCGTTGGTTCTCGCGCATGGCGTGGGGCGACAACCCGCTGCGAGACCACACGCGGCCGATGCTCGCGACGCTCGACGCGGCGGAGCAGCGGCGCTTCACGCAGCTCGCGGAGGAACGGCTCGAGCGGGACCCGGCCGCGATCGCGGCGATGGTGACGGGGATCGGGCAGTTCCAGGTGGAAGAGGCGCGGGCGTTCGTGCTGCGCTGTGCCGAACACCCTTCGAACTATCTGCGCGCGGAGGCGGCGCGCGCGCTGGCGCGCATCGGCGGCGACGACGCGGCGCTGCGCGCGGAGCAGCTCTTGTCCGACCCGTACGAAGGCGTGCGCCGCGCCGCGGTGAACTCGCTGATCGAGATGCGCGCCCCCGCGGCCGTCGACGTGTTGCGCCGTTACGCCGAGCGCGAGCCGCGTGACGGTCTGCGCGCGGTGCTCACGCACCTCGGGATGAACACGAAGGACCCGAGCGTGATCCCGACGCTTCGCGCCTACACGGATCGGACCGACGGCCTCGAGATGGTCGCGCTCGAGGCGCTCGCGCGCTTCGGCGACGGAAACGCGCTCGACCGGCTGTACGCGCTCCTCGACTCACCAGCTCCGACGGCGCGCATGGCGGCGTTGCGCTGCCTCGGCAACGCGCCGGCCGAGTCCCTCGAGATCGAGAAGCTCGAGCACGCGATGTCGCAGCCGAGCGCGGTGGTGCGCCGCCTCGCCGCCGAACTCGTGTGGCACATCGCGCAAGGCAACGAGATCGACCGCCGCGACGTGCTCCTCCGCGTCGCGGAGCAGGTCGCGAAGGACCCGGACCCCGGCGTCGCGGGGCGCGCGATCGGCGCGCTGTACACGCTCGGGCGGAAGGACGTGTCGGAGTCGTACCTGCGGCAGGTGCAGATCGCGACCGGGATGGACCTCTCGCGGGCGCTCGAGTTCATCGCGCGCGTGTTCAAGGACGAGCGCGCGATCCCGCTGATCCAGCAGCGGCTCGGCTCCGCGCCCGGCCCCGCCGAGGCGGCGGTGCTGCTCGCCGGACTCGCGCTGTTCAAGGACCCGGCGACGTGGCCGACGTTCGAGACCTACCTGCGCCACGCGGGGCCGACGGAGCCGCGCGACGTCGGCGGTTCACCGCTCTCCTATCACGCGGCGCTCGCGGCCTCCGGACTCGGCGTCGCGATCGCGCCGAAGCTCGTTGCGATGCTCGACGACGATCTCGGCGAGGAAGCGCAGCTGCGGGTGCTCGACGTCTTGCGCGGGATCCCCGACTCCGGTTGCGGCGCGGCCCTCGCGCGCATCGCGTCCGATCCGGCGCGACCGATGAGCGTCCGCCTCGCGGCGATCGAAGGCTTCGCCTACCACCCGGGCGCAGACGATTTCGCGACATTGACCCGTGCGCTCGACACGCTGAAGGAACCCGAACTCGCGGCGCGGGCGAGAGAGATCCTCCTCGAGTACCTCTGAGCGCTCGAAGGACGGAGCGCGCGCAGCGCGCTCACTTGCCGGACTTCGGCTTCGACGCGGGCTCGGGGACCGGGATGTCGGTGAACTTGTCGAACTCGATCCACGGGCAGTCGTCGCCCGACTTCTGCGCCGTCATGAAATCGCGCAGCGGGTGGGAGGTCGGCGGGAACGGCTCGTTGGTCCCGTCGAGGAGTTGGTTCAGGTTCCACGATCCGAGCAGGCGTCCCCGGTGGTCGAGGAAGTACGCCCATTGCGTCTCCTCGCGGTACCGGCGCGGCCACGCGAACACGCCGTAGCCCTTCGTCCCGACTTCGGGGTCGCCGGCGTTCGCGCGCGACCACGCGCGCTCGTCGCCCTTCGCGGGGTCGGCCAGGTAGACCGCGAAGTAGTAGTCCTGCGCGGTGTACAGCTCGACGGTCGGAGCGTTCGGCGCCTGGTCGCGCTTCGGGACCTTCGCCGGCTCGAAGTCGCGGAACAGCGCCTCGCGGCCGATCTCCGGCAGCTCGGAGAGGAAGCGGAAGTGCTGCCCCTGCTCCATCGCGCGCGCCTCGGCGTCGTGAATGCCCTTCATCTGCTTGACGAGTCGGGCTTCGCGGCGCGCCATCGTCCCGCCCTTCCAGGACGATGCGACGACGCTGATGAGGACGAACACCGCCGCGCCGCAGAGCAGGACCTCGCCGCTGCGGAACAGCAGGCGCTCTTTCCATTCGCGTGGGAGGGGAGACGCCATGGGCCTTCGATTCAAGGAACCCGGCGCGCGGGGAGCAAGCGGTGCGTCGCGATCAGGAGGGCGGGAAGCGGCGCGCGAGCGCGCGCGCGACGAAGTGGCAAGCGATGAACGCCGCGGCCACGACGATCGCGCCGGCGGCGCCGGCCGTCGCTGCGTGGAACAGGAAGATGGACGAGAGGCAGGCGCCGACGAAGCGTGCGATCGGGGCGCATTCGATCGGCGTGACCGCGAGGGTGGCGCGCAGCGACGTCACGAGACGCGCCGTGATCGCCGCGATGCCGACCGCGGCAGCGATCGCGGGCAGCGCGAACGGAGACGGGGCGAACGAGCGGAACGAGATGACCGCAGTGGCGAGCGCCGCCGCGACCAACAGGCTCGTGCCGGCGACGAGCCGGCGCCGAGTGGGGGGGACGGCGCCGTCCTCGCAGCGGGCGATCCAGCCGACGACGCCGATGTAGGTCGCGTAGCCGAGTGCGACCGGAAGCACGGCGGACTCGGCACCGAGCGCCGCCGCGGTGAACAGGACGTTCTGCCCGCGGATCGCGCCGAGCAGCACGGGCCCGAGCGGTCCGAGGTGGGCCGGCGCCGCGTCGTAGAGCGCGATCGACAGGACGAGTCCCACGAGCAGGCCGAGCGCGAGCGGCCGACCGGAGGCGGCAACGAGCGCGAACCCCACCGCGGCGATCAGTGCGACGGCGCAGACGATCGCCGCGGCGCGCGCCGAGACCGCGCCGGACGGGATCGGTCGATCGGGGCGCTTGATCGCATCGGCCCGCAAGTCGCAGCGATCGTTCAGCGCCATGCCGAACAGGAAGAGGCAGAGCGACGCGAGGCACGACGGCAACACGACGCGCGACGCGACCGACGCGCCGCTCGCGTGCGCGAGCACGGCGGCGAGCACGCCGTCGGCGACGGGAGAGAGCGCGATCGAGACGCGGACGAGCCGTGCGAGTCCGCGAAGCGTCGTCATTGGCCGATCACAGGAGCCGCGCGATGTCGTTGTAGGTGACGAAGATCAACAACGAGAGGATGATCACGAGCCCCACGATCTGCGAGTAACCCGTGACGCGATCGCTCACGGGCGAGCCCTTCACTTTCTCGATCAGGAGGAACAACACCTGACCGCCGTCGAGCAGCGGGATGGGGAGGAAGTTGATGATCGCGAGATTGATGGAGAGCAGCGCGAGGAAATAGAACAGCTTTGCGATGCCGAGTTGTGCGAACGTGTACGACGCGTGGCTGATCGCCACGATCCCGCCGAGGTTCTTCGGGTCGATCTCGCGCGACACCATCTTGCGCAGCGCCAGTACGGCCTGACGCGCGAAGTTCCACGACGCGTGGATGCCGACGGCGAACGCCTCGCCGATCGTGTAGCGCTTCACGACGCGGGGTTGATCGAGGTCGATGCCGTAGTCACGCGCGAACTGGTGCTCGGGGTGGACGACCAGCTCGGCTTCCCCGCTCGCCTGACGCACTCGGAAGCGAAGGTCGCCTTTGCTCGCGAGGATCTGCTCGCGCAACTTCGAGTACTCGGCGACGTCGACGCCGTTCACCGCGCGGATGCGATCGCCGGACAAGAGACCGGCGCGCTCCGCGGGAGAGCCCGGTTGCACGAACACCGGGACTCCGTCGCGGACGGGGCCCTCGAGCGTGGCCAGCGCGACGTCGGCCGCGAGCGACTTCAATTGTGCGTCGTCGAGCGCGACGCTGCGTTCGACGCCGTCGCGTGCGATCCGAACTTCCGCCGCGGCGACGCTCGGCCGTGCCTTGACGGCGGCGGCCACGTCCGACGGCGCGATGATCCTCCGGCCGAGCACCGCGCGGAGTTCGTCGCCCTCCAGGATTGGGCCACCGGAGAACGCGCCTCGAACGCCGGCCACGCGTGTCTCGAGCGGGAGGATCCCCGCGAGAGGGCGCTCCGACTTCTCACCCTGATCGGGCGACACGGTGAGCGTGTATCGGGAACCGTCCGCGCGCGCGAGCGTGAGCGCGAGCGGACGGCCGTCGAAACCGAACGCGCGTTGGAGCGCGCGGTCGTTCACCGGGAACCCGTCGACTTCGACGACGTGGTCGCCGGGCGCGGCGCCCGCCGTGCGTGCCGGACCGGTCGCACGGACGCGGTACTCCTGGACCGGGAAAACCCGGACGACGTAGCTCCCGGCCTCCTTGTCGTACTCCGGGCGGACCGCGACGTCTCGCTCCACGCCGTCGCGGCGGACGCGGAAATCCGCGCGATCGGGATTCGCGAACGCGACTTCCAGCGTGATGTCCGAGAAGCCCAGGACGTCGCGGCCGTTCACGCTCAGGATCTCGTCGCCTTCGGCGATGCCTGCTTTCCACGCGGGGCCGCCGGGAACGACCGAGCCGATGCGTCCTTCTTCCATCGGGACGCCGATCGCGAAGATCGCCGGGAAGACGACGAGCGCGAACAAGATGTTCATCACGACGCCGCCGCTGAAGATGACGATGCGCTCGCCGACGGTCCGCGAGAGCAATTCGTCCGGCGCGCCCTCGAACTGTGTGGGGTCGTCGCCCGCCATCTTCACGTAGCCGCCGACGGGGACGGCGGAGATCCGGAAGTCGGTGCCCTTGCGCTTCCAACCGAACAGACGCGGGCCGTAGCCGAGCGAGAACACCTCGCAGCGCACGCCGATCTTTCGGGCGCACAGGAAGTGGCCGAGCTCGTGGACGAAGATCACGAGGCCGATGCCGAACACCGTGAGGAGCGTCGAGCCGATGTCGGGGATGGAGAGCGCGAGGTGGATCAGGTGCTGAGGCATCGTTCCGCTTCCGCGCGCGCCCACCGATCGGCCGCGAGGATCTGTTCCAGGTTGGGGTCGTCGACTTGCTCGAACTCGCCGAGCACGCGCGCGACGGTCGTCGTGATCTTGTCGAACGTCGCGCGCTCGGCGAGGAACGCAGCGACCGCGACTTCGTTGGCCGCGTTCAGAACCGTGCCGGCCAATCCGCCGAGTCGTGCGGCGGACTCGCCGAGCGAGAGCGCAGGAAAGCGGTCGCGATCGGGCAGCTCGAACGTGAGCTTCGAGAATCGCTCGATGTCGAAGTACCGCGAGGACGTCGTCGCGCGACCGGGCCATGCGAGCGCGTAGCGGATCGGCACCGTCATGCTCGGCACGCCGAGCTGCGCGAGGATCGAACCGTCGACGAACTCGACCATCGAATGGACGATCGACTGGCGGTGGATCACGACTTCGATCGCGTCGGCGGCGACGTCGAACAGCCAGCGCGCCTCGACGATCTCGAGCGCCTTGTTCATGAGCGTCGCGGAGTCGATCGTGATCTTCGGCCCCATGCGCCAGGTGGGGTGGTTGAGGGCCTGGGCGGGAGTGATCTCAGGAAAGCTCGCGCGCGGCGTGTCGACGAGCGGGCCGCCCGACGCGGTGAGGAACAGCCGCCGGACCTGGCGCGGAGCGTCGCCGTGGAGGCACTGGAAGATTGCGGAGTGCTCGCTGTCGACCGGCACGATGCTCGTCCCGCTCGCGCGCGCGGCGCGCAGCAGCAGGTTGCCGGCCATCACGAGAGCTTCCTTGTTCGCGAGGGCGAGCACACCGCCGGAGCGGGCCGCTTCGAGCGACGACGCGAGGCCGGCAGAACCCGTGATCGCGGCGACCACCACGTCCGGGCGTTCGTCACGAAGGATGGTCACGGCCGCGTCCGTGCCCGCGACGACCCGGATCCCCTCGGCGCGGAGCCGAGCTTCGGCGCGCTTCGCTGCGCCGGCATCCTCGAGCCCGACGACGCGGGGACGGTGCTTCAGCGCCTGCTCGACGATGCGATCCGCGTCGCGACGCGCGACCAGGGCGACCGGCCGGTGCGTCTCGCGGAGCTCATCGAGGACCTGGAGCGCGCTCGCGCCGACGGAGCCGGTGGAGCCGAGGAGAGCGACGGTTCGCATGGAGGCGCCGGCGATCATAGCCGCGCGATCCGACCCGCGACTCACGCGCGCTCTTATCATGCACGTCGCGGCTGCGAGACGCGCAGCAGCCGATCGAGGAGACGAAACTCGTGTGGGAGCTGCACGCTCGGCACTGTCCGCTCTGCGCAGGTGCGCTCGGCTCGAAGCGCGTCGAGGAGCGGGAACGCGCAGTCTGCGTGAGCTGCGGCCTGACGCTCTACGTGAACCCGGCGGCGGCCGCGGCCGCGCTGGTCGTGCGCGACAGCGAAGTGCTCCTGATTCGCCGGCGATCGGCGCCCTACCAGGGGCATTGGACGCTTCCGGCGGGTTACGAGGAGTACGACGAGCCCCCGTACCTCACCGCGGAGCGCGAGACGCGCGAAGAAACGGGGCTCGAAGTCCGTGCGGTGGGGCTCGTGGACATCCTGTACACGCGCGACGACCCACGCAAGCGCGGGGTGCTCGCGGTGTACCTCTGCGAGGTGCTCGGCGGCGCGATCTGCCCTGGCGACGACGCGAGCGAGGCCGCGTTCTTCCCGATCGACCGAGTCCCGGAGCGCATCGGGTTCGTGAACAATCGGCGGATCCTCGACCGGGTCAAGAAGGAGCTCGCCGAGGGCGGCATCCGTTCGCTCCCCGTCAGCCGGGAAGCCGAGGCCGGTGCGTGACTTGCTAGGGTCCCGTGCGTCGCTTCCGTCGCTTCCGTCGCTTCGGAGGAGCGTCCGTTCATGATCGGATCGGTCGCCATTTTCGTGTTCGGCGCGGCGCTCCGCGTGTCGCTGGCCCAGGCGCCGGCGGAAGACGACGCCGCCGAGCGGGCGCTCGCCGCGAAGGAACTCCACGACGGGAAAGTGGAGGACGCGGTCGCTCGGGCGACGCGGTTGGTCCAGCGCTCGGAGA
>CAZOLL010000060.1:0-13640 GCA_964580365.1 uncultured Phycisphaeraceae bacterium | reverse complement strand
CGCCTGCGCCGTGATCGCGGCCTGCCTTGTCGTTCCGACCGCGCGCGCACAGGACCCGCTGGACGACCCGGCCTACTGCCGCGAGAAGGCCGCGGAGTGTCGACGGATGGCGCAGCACGAGCGCGACATCGCGCCGACTTCCGGGCAAGCTGAATTCCACGTCGCGGCGGCCGCGGCCTACGACGAGGCCGCGGAGAAGTATGAGGAGCGCGCGAGAGCGTCAGAGCGCCGGGTGCAGCTGCCACCGCAGCCGAGTCCGACGCCGGCCCCGCGGCCGAGTCCCCAACCGAGGCCTCGGCCGACACCACCTCCGGCTCCCTCTCCCGTCACGACGAGTCGAGCGAACCGCATGATCGCATCCCTCGCCGCGCGGCAGGAGTCTTTCGAGCAGACGCTTGACGCGCTCGAGCGCGATCTCTTCGGGCACTCGGACCGCGCACGGCGCGCAGCCGACTTCCGACGGAGCATCGAGGAGCGGCTGCACCAGATCGAGAGGCTTCAGGAGTCCGGCCGGGCCGTACCGGATGACGCATGGAGCGACATCCCCGACGAAGCGCCCGGGCTCGACGAGCGGATCGGGGAAGCCTTCGCGACGGGTGAAGACTGGCGAACCGCGTTGACGACGATCCCCGACCCGCCGTTGCCGGTCGTGAACGACTCACCCGCCCCGAAAGAAGCGGTAGACAGCGCGACGGAACTGCCGACAACGGGTCCCTGGCGGGACGGAGTCACAGGTCTCATCGAGTTTCCCGGACGCGCGGGGCGTTCGACCTTCGAATCGCCACCGCGAAGTCTTGAGTCGTTGGTGGCATCGCTCGAGGGCACCAGCGGCGCTTCCTTCCGGAGAGAGTCCGTTGGGGGCGCGATTGAGGGCATCCTCGGGGAACCTTCACCGTTATCTCCAGGCGCATGGCTGCGGAGCCCGCCGTTCGCAGTCACGACCGAGCGAGCCCTCGCTTCGACCAATCTCCCCAGCGTGACAGCAACCGACGCCGCGTCGATCGAGCAGCTCGAGGACGATCTCTGGGACTGGGCCGACCCGAAGAACCTGTGGCGGCTGACGTGGCCGTTCCGCGGATCGCGCGCCCTGCGCGGCATCTGGATCTACGGCAGCGGGCTCATCGACCGCTTCTCAAGCTTGTTCGACTTCTCCTTGAAGGAGCTCACCGATGATTCGCGGTGAAGTCGTCCTCGTTCTACTGTTCGGAGCCTGGGTCCCGGCCGCGGCCGAGAATACGCCCGTCGCGAAGCCGCCTGCCGCCCGCGCACAGGCAGACGCGGCCTGTCGCGCGGCGTTCGCACGCATCCTGGAGCATCACGATCTCGTTGGCGCGGAGCAGTTGTTCCGCGACGCGCTGGCCGCGAACCCCGTCGCCGCCGCGAACGGGCTGGCGCTGATCGCGACCGCTCGCGAGGACTGGGGCGGCGCGGTCGAGCGACTCCACGAGGCTGCCCAACTGGAACCGGATCCAGCGCGCCGAGCGTCGATCGAGAAGCGGGCGGCGGCGCTCGCCAAGCTGGCCGCCGCCGAGTCGACGCCGGAGGCCAAAGCTACGCGGCGATACTCGGACTGCATCGGTCGCGCGCGCGCTTTCCTGCGCGGGGGTGCACTGCGACAGGCATTCGAAGAGGCGGGGATTGCTGCGAAACTTGACGACTCGCGGTTCGAGGCATACGCCGTTGCGGCGTCCGTCCTCGAACGGAGCGGCGACAGCACGCGGATGATCGCGTTCCTGAACGAAGCCGCACGGCGGGCTCCGAGCGCACTCGCGACGAGGATCCGGGCGCTCGTCGAGTCGACGACTTCGTCCGCTAGATCCCTTGCGAGCGCACGCGAGAATGTATCCCTCGGCCGATTCGAGGCAGCCGCGTTCGACTACACCTCCGCCGCGAGTCGCGAGCAGGATCGCGACGGTCGACATCGGCTCGACGCAGCCGATTGCTTGCTGCTTGCCGGTCGGCCTGATGACGCGGAGCGCTTAGCACGAACGATGCTCGCCAGCCAGGACCCGGAGGAGCGGTCCCGGGCCATGAACGTTCTGAGTCAGGTGGAGACCGAGCGTTCTGCTGCTGAGCACGCGAGAACGGTACGTGCTGCCGCCCAGGACCTGCTCGATCGTGGCGTCGGTCTCCACGCTCGGGACATCCCGGAGGAACTTCGCACGAAGCTGCGCGAGCTGATCAAGAAACGCACGCGCGTCACGTCGATCGCGATCGGTCCGGATTCTGATTGGGTCGTCACGTTAGGCGCGGCGGGATACGTCGCCTCTGGAGGTGCCGCACAGGATCTCAAGGCCGCGCTCGACGTTCAGGTGCGGGCCGGGAACCCGATCGACTTCGTGACGATCGCCAGCGATCGGAACTGGGCCTTCGTGTTCAGCGGCAACGGCTACACATACTCAAGAGCCGTTCCGGGTCTGGTTGAGGCCCTCAAGGAGAAAAATGCGGCCGGCGCGCGGTTCGGACCGCTGGTTCTGACAGACGGAGGATTCGTGCTCGTGTTCGATCGCTACGGGTACGTGTCGAGCGGCCAGCCCGAGAGCGTCCTGAAGGGACTCAAGTTTGGCTTCGACGACTGTCAGCGTGTGAACAGCGAGAAGTCCGCATTCAATGGGCTCGCGATCGGCTCACGGGGAGAGTGCGTCGCGGTCTTCGGCGGCGGCAACGGTTCATATCGAATCGGCCTCAGCGATGAGTTGGCGAGGCTGTTTGTCAAGCTGCACAGCGACGGATCGACGATCGACGTGGTCGCGCTCGGACCGGGCTCCGGATACGTCGTGCTGGCCGATCAGGGCTGAGGCTGCGGAACACCGTCGGCAAGACCTTCGCCTCAGACGTTGTCCATTCCCGTTCCACCGACCGTTCGTTGAACTTTCCGAGGCCCCCCGGTAGAACGCCGACTCATTTTTTCGTGATGCCGGAAACCGCCCCTCCGCCTCAATGACACCCGTCGTGCTCGCCGCGTCCTCGATCCTCGACTACGTGCCGCTCGTGCCCTACGTGGTGCTCGTGCTGACGGTGATCGGCGTGCTGATGGTGGCGCCGAAGCTCCTCGCGCGCAGCACGACCGACCCGGTGAAGGCGAGCGCCTACGAGTGCGGTCTCCCCGCGGTCGGCAGCCCGCACCAGCGCTTCTCGGTGCACTTCTATCTCGTCGCCGTGCTGTTCATCCTGTTCGACATCGAAGCGGTGTTCCTGTTCCCGTGGGCCGTCGCGCTGCAGGACCTCGGCGCCGCCGGGTTCGTCGAAGCACTCGTGTTCGTCGGCGTGCTCGCGCTCGGGCTCGGCTACGCCTGGAAGAAGGGCGTCCTCGACTGGAGGTGAGAGCCGTGCCGACCCCGAAGATGGACGTCCACCAACTCAAGTCGAAGATCGACGCGCTCGCGACGCGCTACCCCGAGCGCCGCGCCGCGCTGATCCCCGCCCTCCTCTTGGTGCAGGACGCGTGCGGCCACCTCCACGACGAGGCGGTCCGATTCGTCGCCGAGCAGTTCGCGACGACGCCGGCCGACGTGCTCTCGGTCATCTCCTTCTATGACATGTTCCACACGTCCCCGAAGGGCCAGCACGAGGTCGTGGTCTGCCGCGGCCTGCCGTGCGCCGAGAAGGGTGCGAAGGACGTCGTGAAGTGCCTCGAGAAGAAGCTCGGCGTGAAGGAAGGCGAGACGAGCGCCGACGGCAAGTTCACGCTGCGCACGTTCGAGTGCCTCGGCGGCTGCACCGAAGCGCCGATCGTCGCGGCCGACTGGCGCTATGCCCGCAACGTCGACACCGCGAAAGCGGAGAAGCTCGTCGACGACCTCGCGCGCGGCGGCGTCGCGGCGCAGGAGAAGCGCCCCGAGGAACCGGCGCCCACGGGCGCGGCGGCGAAGGGCGAGATCTACCTCACCAAGCGCATGCGCGACGCGGGCGGCGAGGTCGACCTCGACGCCTACCTCGCGAGCGGCGGCTACGACGCGCTGAAGAAGGCCCTCTCGATGGAGCGCGACGCGATCATCGAGGAAGTGAAGGCGTCCGGCCTGCGCGGCCGCGGCGGCGCGGGCTTCTCGTGCGGCATGAAGTGGAGCTTCATGCCGAAGGAGCAGAAGAAGCCGCACTACCTCGCGGTGAACGCCGACGAGTCCGAGCCGTCCACCTGCAAGGACCGCCTCCTGATGGAGCGCGACCCGCACTCGCTGATCGAGGGCGCCGCCATCGCGGCGTACGCGATCCGCGCGGAGCGCTTCTACATCTACATCCGCGGCGAGTACCTCTACGCGGCGGAGCGCCTCGAACGCGCGCTCGACGAAGCGCGCAAGAAGGGGCTGCTCGGCGACAACGTCCAGGGCAAGGGCGTGAAGCTCGACGGCTTCGTGCACCGCGGCGCCGGAGCCTACATCTGCGGTGAAGAGACCGCGCTGATGGAGTCGCTCGAAGGCAAGCGCGGCCACCCGCGCCCGAAGCCGCCGTTCCCCGCGCAGTCCGGCCTGTGGCAGTCGCCGACGACGGTGAACAACGTCGAGACGCGCTGCAACATCCCCTGCCTCCTCATGACGGGCGCCCAGTGGTTCAAAACCATGGGCAACGAGAAGAGCCCGGGCAACCTCCTGTATTCGGTGTCGGGCCACGTGAAGCGGCCGGGCATCTTCGAGATGCCGCTCGGCACCACGGCGCGCACGCTCATCGAGCAGTGCGCGGGCGGGATGTCGGACGGCTACCGCCTCGTCGGCTTCAACCCGGGCGGCGCGTCCGCGGGCTTCCTGCCGCCGTCTCTCCTCGACACCCCACTCGACCACGACACGTTGAAGAGCCTGAAGACGATGCTCGGCACCGGCGCGATCACCGTCGTCGACGACAAGTTCGGCATCGTGCCCGCGGTGGCGAACTTCGTTCACTTCTTCGAGCACGAGACGTGCGGCCAGTGCGGCCCGTGCCGCGAGGGCTGCGCGTGGGCGAGCAAGCTCGTCGAGCGCTTCCCCGAAGGTCGCGCAAAGAAGCAGGACCTCGAAGTCCTGCTCGACCTCCTCGACAACTCGGTCGGCAAGACGATCTGCGTCTACCCCGAAGCGCTCGCCGGCCCGATCAAGACCGGCATCCAGCACTTCCGCGCCGACTTCGAGGGGCTCGTGAGACCGGAGAAGTCCGAGAAGCCGGAGTCGCGCGAGCCCGCGCCGGCGCCAGCGGGGGCCGCGTCCACCACGAACGGGAGCGCCTGAGAGATGCCGAAGATCACGCTCAACGGCAAGGAGATCGAGGTCGCCCCGAAGACCACGGTGATCCAGGCCGCGTTCGCGAACGACGTCAACGTCCCGCACTACTGCTGGCACCCCGCGCTGTCGGTCGTCGCGAGCTGCCGCATCTGCCAGGTCGAAGTCTCCGGTCCCGGTCCCAAGCGCCTCGCGACCGCGTGCAACACCGAGTGCGTCGACGGCATGGTGGTGCAGACCGAGACGCCGGCCGTGTCGAAGGCGCGCGCGGGCAACCTCGAAGACCTCCTCCTCAACCACCCGCTCGACTGCCCCATCTGCGACAAGGCCGGCGAGTGCTGGCTGCAGGACTACGCCTACGAGTACGGCGCCGCAGTCGGACGCAACGACTTCCCCCGCCGCTCGCTCGAGAAACGCAAGCCGATCGCCGACCACGTCGTGCTCGACCAGGAGCGCTGCATCCTCTGCACGCGCTGCGTTCGCTTCCTCACCGAATACTCCGGCAAGACGGAGCTCGTCGTCACGGAGCGCGGCGAGAAGTCGGTCATCGACATCTATCCGAACGAGAAGGTGCAGTCCGGGTACCAGGGCAACCTCGCCGACATCTGCCCGGTCGGCGCGCTCACGCTTTCCGACTTCCGCTTCAAGAACCGCGTCTGGTACCTGCAGGACACCGACTCGGTCTGCCCCAACTGCTCGCGCGGCTGCTCGATCAGCCTCGACGTCCGCAACAACGCGCTGAACCGCGTGCGCCCGCGGACGAACCCGGCGGTGAACGGTTACTTCATGTGCGACAAGGGCCGCTTCGGCCTCGACGCGCGCTACCGCCCGGACATGCGCATCGAGTCGGCCGAGATCGCCGGCCAGCCCGCGGCGTTCCCGGCCGCGGTCGACGCGCTCGCGCGCGGTCTCTCGGACGCGGCGGGTCGCGGCGCGAAGGTCCTGTTCCTCGCGTCGCCCGACGCGACCAACGAGGAGATGTTCCTCCTCGCGCGCATCGCGGAGGGTTCCGCGGCGCTCAAGGGCAAGACGACGCTCGCCGTGCGCGCGCCGGTGCGCGGACCGGGCGACGGCAAGCTGTTCACCGGCGAACTCGCGGCGAACGCCGCAGGCGCGAAGGCCGCGGGCTTCCGCGAGATGTCCGCGGCCGACGTCGACAAGCTCGCGCCCGGCGCCGCGTGGGTGCTCGACGGCGCGCTCGACGGCATCGCGAAGCGGCCCGCGTTTCTCGCGGTCACGGCGGTGCTCTCGCCGCTCGCGGCCGGCGCGGACGTCTTGCTGCCGGGCAGCACGCTGGCGGAGAAGACCGGCACGCTCACGAACGGCGACGGCGTCACGCAGCGCATCCGCGCCGCGCTCAAGCCGCCCGCCTCGGTGCCGGGCGACTTCGCGGCGATCCTCGCGGTCGGCCGCGCGCTCGGGCTCGTCGACCTGCCGAAGACCCCGGCCGACGCGTTCGCCGCGCGCGCCGATTCGCTCGGCCGCTCCGACCTCACGCTCGGCAACCTCGACTCCTGCGGCGCCAAACTGCCGGCGCCCGGCGCGGGAGTCCGCGCGTGAGCGACACCGCCGTTTTCGTCATCGCGACCGTCGTGAAGGTCCTCGTGATCTTCCTGCTCGCGGTGCACGTCGTGCCGATCATGGTGATCCTCGAGCGCCGCATCTCGGCGTGGATCCAGCTTCGCGTCGGGCCGAACCGCGTCGGGCCGCTCGGCCTGTTCCAGCCGCTCGCCGACCTCGTGAAGTTCCTCGGCAAGGAGGACTTCGTCCCCGCGCAGGCGGACAAGGTGCTGTTCTGGCTCGCGCCCGCGCTCACGGCGATCCCGCCGTTCCTCGTGATGGCGCTGATCCCATTCGGACCCGCGATGGAAGTCGCGGGCCGCGACCTGCAGCTGGTCGTCGTCGACTCGCCCGTCGCGATGCTCCTCATCCTCGCGCTCTCGTCGCTCACGGTGTACGGCATCGCGATCGGCGGTTGGGCGTCGGCGAGCAAGTACTCGCTGCTCGGCGGGCTGCGCAGCTCGGCGCAGATGATCAGCTACGAGCTCGCGCTCGGCCTCTCGGTGCTCGCGGTCGTCTGCGTGTCCGGCTCGCTGAACCTCGTCGAGATCGTCCAGCGCCAGACGCAGTTCTTCGGCTTCGCCGAGAACGGCAACTGGGCTGGCTGGAACGTGTTCTCGCAGCCGCTCGCGTTCCTCGTGTTCCTCATCGCGAGCTACGCGGAGACCAACCGCCTCCCGTTCGACCTTCCCGAAGCGGAGTCCGAGCTCGTCGGCGGATACCACACGGAATACTCGGCCACGAAGTTCGCGCTGTTCTTCATGGGCGAGTACGTGGGCATGCTCGCGATGAGCTGCCTGGTCGTGCTCTTGTTCCTCGGCGGCTGGCACCTGCCGGGCCTGTCGCTCCTGCCGCTCTCGAAAAACCTGTTCGCGCTGGTTTCGGTCGGCGTGTTCATGGCGAAGGTCGGCTTCTTCCTGCTCCTGTTCATCCAGGTGCGCTGGACGCTGCCGCGCTTCCGCTACGACCAGCTCATGCGACTCGGCTGGAAGGTGCTCCTGCCGATCGCGCTGATCAACCTGTTGATCACCGGCGCCGTGGTCGCGGGGACCTGAGCATGGAAACACTCGTCTCGCAGATCGCGTTCTGGGCGTTCTCGATCGTCGCCGTCGTCGCGGCGCTCGGCGTCGTCGTGAACAAGAACGCGGTGACCAGCGCGATGTGCCTCGTCACCACGTTCGTGTGCGTGGCGGGCCTGTTCTTGACGCTGAACGCCGGGTTCATGGCCGCGGTGCAGATCCTCGTCTACGCCGGCGCGATCATGGTCCTGTTCCTGTTCGTGATCATGCTCCTGAACGTCGACCGCGAGTCGTTCGAGCGCCCGCGCGTGAAGACGATGCTCGGCGCCGCGCTCGCATTCCTGTTCGCGTTCGGCGCGCTCGCGCTGCTCGGCCCGAAGGCGCCCGAAGGGCCGGGCTCGGTGCGCGCCGGCACCGGTCACGACATCGGCGTCCTGTTCACGAACGACTACGTGTTCGCGTTCGAGATGGCATCGATGCTCCTCCTGATCGCGATGGTCGGCGCGATCGTGCTCGCGAGGAAGCGCCGCCCGATCGACGCGGACAGCGGTCCGCCGGAGGCCTGAACCCCATGCCGTCGACCTCCGCCTACTTCATCGTCAGCTCGATCCTGTTCGCGATCGGCGCGGCCGGCTTCCTGTTGCGCCGCAACATCCTCGTGATGTTCATGTCGGTCGAGCTGATGTTGAACGCCGCCAACCTCACGCTGGTCGCCGCGTCGCGTCAGTTCGACCTCGCGCGCGGGACCGGCTTCGCGATGATCTCCGTCGCGGTCGCCGCCGCAGAAGTCGGCGTCGGCCTCGCGATCATCATCGCCCTCTTCCGACTCCGCGCGTCCGTCGACGTCGACGTGATGAAGAACCTGCACGGCTGAGGACTCGAACTCGATGGACTCGCTGATCCGAATCGTCGTGCTGGCGCCGTTCGTCTCGGCGGCGCTGCTCTACCTCCTGAGGAAGCGCGTGCCGCCGAAGGTGGCCGGCCTGATCGGCTGTGCGTCGATCCTCACGTCGTTCGTGTGCACCGTGCTCGTTTTCTTCGGGCACGAGCCGGGCGCCGCGACGACCGTCACGCTCACGCGGTGGATGCAGGGCGCCGGCCTCGACGTCGCGTTCGCCTTCCGCGTCGACCCGCTCTCGCTCGCGTGGACGCTCGTCGTCACGGGCGTCGGCTTCCTGATCCACGTCTACTCGTTCGGGTACATGCACTCCGACCCGGGTTTCACCCGGTTCTTCACCTACCTGAACCTCTTCGTCGGGGCGATGCTCGCGCTCGTCCTCGGCGACTCGATGCCGCTGCTCTTCCTCGGTTGGGAAGGCGTCGGCCTGTGCTCGTACCTGCTGATCGGGTTCTGGTTCGCCGACATGGAGAACGCGCACGCCGGTCAGAAGGCGTTCGTCGTCAACCGCATCGGCGACCTCGGCTTCCTGCTCGGCATGGCGTTGATCTTCGCGCGCTACGGCACGCTGAACATCGACGCGGTGGTCCACGCGCTCTCCGCCGATCACGCGGCGGGCCGCCTCGCGATCGGCGACTCGTGGGCGACCGGCGTCGCCTTGCTCCTCTTCCTCGGCGCGTGCGGCAAGTCCGCGCAGATCCCGCTCTACACGTGGCTGCCGGACGCGATGGCCGGCCCCACGCCGGTGTCCGCGCTGATCCACGCCGCGACGATGGTCACCGCGGGCGTGTACATGGTCGCGCGCATGTCCGTCCTGTTCGCGCTGTCGCCGGTCGCCTCGGCGACGGTCGCGGTGGTCGGCGCGGTCACCGCGTTCTTCGCGGCGACCATCGCGCTGCGGCAGCGCGACATCAAACGCGTGCTCGCCTACTCGACGGTCTCGCAGCTCGGGTTCATGTTCCTCGGCCTCGGCGTCGGCGCGCACGTCGCCGCCGTCTTCCACGTGATCACGCACGCGTTCTTCAAGGCGCTGCTCTTCCTCGGCGCCGGCTCGGTCATCCACGCGCTGTCGGGCGAGCAGGACGCGATGAAGATGGGCGGCCTGAAGCCGCACCTGCCGAAGACGCACTCGACGTTCCTGGTCGGCTGCCTCGCGCTCGCGGGCATCGCGCCGTTCGCCGGGTTCTTCTCGAAGGACCAGATCCTCGCGAATGCGTTGCTCGGCCACGGGACGGCGTTCGCGCTCGGCGTCGTCGGCCTGATCACCGCATTGATGACGGCCTTCTACACGTTCCGGCTCTACGCGCTCGTCTTCAAGGGCGAGGAGCGGCTCGACCACCACGCGAAGGAACACCTGCACGAGTCACCGGCGTCGATGACGATGCCGCTGCAGGTGCTGGCTCTGCTCGCGATCGCCGGCGGCGCGCTCTCGCTCCCCCACTTCCTGCACGTGCCCGACTTCCTGGGCGACTTCCTCGCGCCCGTGTTCGAGCCGGCGCGGAAGATCCTCGGCGAGCACCCCGAGCACGGCGCCGCGGCGGAGATCGGTCTGTTGATGCTGTCGCTCGTGCTCGCGGTCGCGGGCGCGTGGTTCGGCGCGCAGAAGTATGCAGCCGGCCCGGGCAAGGAGCGCGAGCGCGCAACGCAGGGACTGCCGTTCCTGGTCGAGAACAAGTGGTTCGTCGACGAGCTGTACGCGATCTTCATCGTCGGCCCGATGCGGGCGCTCGCGTTTCTCGCCGGCTGCTTCGACCGCGTGATCATCGACGGACTCGTGAACGGCATCGCCCGCGGGTTCGACTCGATGGGCGCGACGGTGCGACGCGTCCAGAACGGACAGCTGCACACCTACGCCCTCCTGTTCCTGGCCGGAGCGCTCCTCCTGGCCCTTTCGCTCCTGTAGCGGCGCGGAGTCGACGTGGAGAACCTCCCCCTGCTCTCGCTGATCACGCTCCTGCCGCTCGTCGGCGCGCTCTTGCTCGCGTTCGCGCCGCGCGGCAACGCCGGGCTCCTGCGCGGAATCGCGGCTTTCATCTCGATCGCCAACCTCGCGCTCGCGCTGCCGCTGTGGAACCTCCCGAATCCCGGCTCGATGAACTTCGTCGAGAGCCATCCGTGGATCCCGACGTTCGGGGTGAAGTGGGCGCTCGGCGTCGACGGCATCGGGATGCCGCTCGTGATCCTCGCCTGCCTCACGGTGCCGATCGTCATCGCGACCACGATGCACGTCGGCGAGCGCCTGAAGGAATACCTCGTCCTGCTCCTGATCATGGAGTCGGGCATGGTCGGCGTGTTCGCGGCGACCGACCTCGTGCTCTTCTACGTGTTCTTCGAGCTGACCCTCATCCCGCTGTACTTCCTCATCGGCATGTTCGGCGGCGAGCGGCGCATCTACGCCGCGTTCAAGTTCTTCCTGTTCACCGCGGCCGGCTCGCTGCCGATGCTCGTGTCGATCCTCGCGCTGCTCGCGCTGCACCGCGAACAGTTCAACTCCTACTCGGCGGCCTACTCCGACCTCGCGAAGCTCGCGATCACGCCGACGCAGCAGATGTGGATCTTCGCCGGGTTCGCGCTCGCGTTCGCGATCAAGGTGCCGATGTTCCCGGCGCACACGTGGCTCCCCGACGCGCACGTCCAGGCGCCGACCGGCGGGTCGATCGTGCTCGCCGCGATCATGCTGAAGCTCGGCAGCTACGGCTTCATCCGCTTCGCCCTGCCGCTGCTCCCCCACGCGACGCATCAGGCCGCGCCGTTCCTGCTCGTGCTCTCGGTGATCGGCGTGATCTACGGCAGCTACCTCGCGTGGGCCCAGGACGACCTGAAGAAGCTCGTCGCGTGCTCGTCGGTCGCTCACATGGGCTTCGTGATGGTCGGCGTGTTCGCGCTCGAGAAGGACGCGCTTCGCGGCGCGATGCTGCAGTCGCTGAACCACGGCGTCTCGACCGGCGCGCTGTTCTTCCTGGTCGGCGCGGCCTACGAGCGCCGCCACAAGCGCGGGCTCGACGACTTCGGCGGGCTCGCGAAGGTGGCGCCCGCACTTGCGCTCGCGCTGATCGTCACGTCGATGTCGTCGATCGGATTGCCGGGCCTGAACGGCTTCGTCGGCGAGTTCATGATCGTGGTCGGCGCGTTCAAGACCGTGCCGTGGATCGCCGCGCTCACCGCGCTCGGCGTCCTGCTCGGCGCGATCTACATGCTCCAGATGGTGCGCCGCGTCTGCTACGGCCCGCCGCGCAGCGAAGAGGCCGCGCACCTCCCCGACATGACGCCGATCGAGAAGCTCGCGTTCGCGCCGCTCCTGCTCCTCATGTTCTGGATCGGCCTCGTGCCTGGTCCGCTGCTCGATCGGATCGGCCCCGCGGTCGACCAGGCCCTGAAGCTCGCCGGGAAGATCTGACCCATGGCGCACGATCTCGCTCTCTCCGGCCCGATCCTCCTGCCCGCGTTCGCGGCGATCCTTCTCCTCCTGGTCGATCTGCTGCCGGGGCCGCGGCGCACCGACGGCTCGCTCTTCCTCGGCGCGCTCGGCGCGCTCGTCTCGCTGCTCTACTCGGTCTTCTATCTCGCGGGCAACAAGACCGGCCTCGCGTTCTCCGGCACGCTCGACGTCGACCGCATGGCGCTGATCGCGTCGGCGATCGTCAGCTTCGCCGCGCTGCTCGCGATCCTCCTCTCGCGCCAGTACCTGCTGCACCGCCCGGACATCGAGGAGACCGAGTACCACGCGTTCATCCTCACGTCGGCGTCCGGCATGTGCCTGCTCGCCGCCGCGAACGACCTGGTGTGCGTCTTCCTCGGCATCGAGCTGCTGTCGATCCCGCTCTACCTGCTCGCGGCGAGCCGCCGCGATCTCGCGCGGCCGATCGAGGCGGGGTTCAAGTACCTCCTGCTCGGCGCGTTCGCGTCCGCGTTCCTGCTCTACGGCGCCGCGCTGTTGTATGCGTCGTCCGGGACCACCCTCCTCTCCGCGATCCCGAGCGAGATGCGCCGGCTCGACACCGCCGGCGGGCCGGTCGCCGCGCTCGGCACCGGCATGCTGCTCGGCGGCATCCTGTTCAAGCTCGGCGCCGCGCCGTTCCACATGTGGTCGCCCGACGTGTACGAGGGCTCGCCGACGCCCGTGACCGCGTTCATGGCGACCGCCACCAAGGCGGCGGCGTTGGTCGCGCTGCTCCGCGCGGCGCCGATCATCGCGACCGGCATCGGGCCGGAGCGCGGCGCGACGATCCTCGGCGCGATCGCCGTGCTCAGCATGGTGGTCGGCAACGTCGGCGCGCTGCGCCAGACCAACTTGAAGCGCCTGCTCGCCTACTCGTCGATCGCGCACGCGGGTTACATGCTCACCGGCCTCGCGGCGGTGGTCGCGCTCGACGGCCGCTCCACGGGCGCCGACGGCGGCGCGGCGATCCTCTACTACCTCGCCGCGTACGCCGCGATGAACCTCGGCGCGTTCGCGGTCGCCGTCGTGCTCGACCGCGGCCAGGGCCGCGAGAACCTCGAGGAGCTGTCGGGCCTGTCGAAGTCGCGCCCGGCGCTCGCCGTCGCGATGTCGGTGTTCGCGCTCGCGCTCGCCGGCATCCCGCCGACCGCGGGGTTCCTCGGCAAGCTGTACCTGTTCCAGGCGGTCGTCGACGCGGGCCTGATCCCGCTCGCCGTCCTCGGCGTGCTCGCCAGCGTGGTCGGCCTGTACTACTACCTGCGCCTCCTGATCCTGATGTACGTCCGCCCGCTGCCCAGCGAGCGCGAGGCTGCGCCCGCCGGCGACCAGTGGCTCGCGCTCGCGAGCCTCGTGACGCTCGCGATCACGCTCGGGCTCGGTCTCCTCCCGGGACGCTTCATCGAGTTCATCCAGAGCTCCCTCCGCGCCGGGAACTGAGCGGCGGCCGGCGGGGAGCCGGCGAAGGTCACGTCACGGCACACGACTCGCGTTCCGCGCTCCGTCGCACCGTTTGCGCGGAGCAATCCGATGGCCTCCCG
>CAZOLL010000059.1:0-13734 GCA_964580365.1 uncultured Phycisphaeraceae bacterium | reverse complement strand
GCGGGGATCGGACTCGGTGTCTACCTGTCGCCGCGCGACGGCAAGCACGGCGTCGACGTCGGCGGCAAAGCGCGCGACCCGGCGCAGCAGTCGGTCTACGAAGCGATGTTTCGCCGCCAGCTCGAAGAGGTCCTGTCGACCTACGGCCCGATGATGGAGGTCTGGTTCGACGGCAGCCTCGTGTTCGACGTCGGAGACGTCTTGGCGAAGCACGCGCCGCACGCGGTCGCCTTCCAGGGACCGCAAGCGACGATCCGTTGGGTCGGCAACGAGGACGGCGTCGCGCCCGACGGTGCGTGGAACGCCGTGCGCGCCGGCGCGAAGAAGTGGGGCGACTTCACCGCCGCGGAGTCCGACGCCGACGGCGACCGCTGGCTGCCGATCGAGTGCGACGCGCGCATCCGCTCGACGTGGTTCTGGAAGACCGGGAACGAGAAGACGCTGAAGAGCGTGGACGCGCTCGTCGAGATGTACGAGAAGTCGGTGGGGCGCGGCGCCGTGCTGTTGTTGAACCACACGCCCGACCGAACCGGACGAATTCCCGCCGCCGACGCGGCGCGCGCCGCGGAGTTCGGCGCGGAGATCCGGCGGAGGTTCGAGAGCCCGCTCGCCGAGACGTCGGGCGAGGGACGCACGCTGTCGATCGCGTTCGGGACACCGGCGCGGATCGATCGCGTCGAGCTGGCGGAGGAGATCGCGCACGGCGAGCGCGTGCGGAAGTGGGTCGTCGAGGGCGAGGTCGACGGCGCGTGGAGGGAGCTCGCGCGCGGCACGGCGATCGGGCATCGACGAATCGAACCCGTCGCGCCCGTGACGGTGAGCGCGCTCCGCTGGCGCTGCGAAAAGAGCGCGCGCGACCTCGAGCCGCGGATCCGCCGCTTCGCGGCGTACGACACGGCGTCGAAGTGAGGGAGCGTCAGTCCGGCTCGTGCCCCGCGTTCACCACCATCCGGTCGAGGTCGCGCACGGTCGCGTAGGGGACGAAGCCCGCGCCGGGTGCGACGTCGGCGTAGAACGCGTCGATCTTCGCGGACTTGGTGAGGTACTCGACCGAGAACACGGGGAACCCGAAGTCGCAGTACTGCGCGAGGAACGACAGCCGGTACTCGTCGGGGTGCAGCGGGTTGTTCTGGTCCTTCCCGCCGCGGAAGAACACGTCCTCGACCGAGATCGCGTCGATCGTCGCGAACCACGCATCGCGCATCGCGGCGGCCATCTCCTCGGGCGTGCTCGGATCGCCGTCGCCGAGCGTCGACTTCGGGAACCACTCCGGGGCGAAGACCGCCTCGCCGTTCTGCGGCACCACGAGGAAGTCGGTCTTGCCGCGGTCGACGCGCGCGTGGGTCGCGATCTTCTGCACGAACTCGATCATCTTCCGCGCCGCGTCCTTTTTCTTCCCGTTGCCGCCGGCGGCGCGCGGACCGAACGTCTCGAACGCGTCGACGATGTCGAGGTACACGCCGTCGAAGCCGGCGTCGATGATGCGATCGAGGTAGCTCTTCCCGACGACGTCGTTGCCGTCGACGATCACCTCCTGCCACTTCCGCTTCCAGTACTTCACCTTCACGTTGCCCGGCCAATCGGGGTTCTCGCCGGCGAGCAGACGCTTGGGGAGCTCTTTCCAATACCAGCGATACTTCTCGGCCTCGCCGATCGACAGGTAGGCGAGTACGCGGCGGCCTGGGTCGCCGCCGCCCTTGAGCGATGCGATCTCGGAGGGCGTGAACTCGGAGAGCCCGTCGCGCGAGAAGTCGATGACGACGAGGTCGAACGCGCTGGCGACCAGCGGCGCGAGCGGATCGGCGCCGGCGAACTGGAGCTGGTACGTGAAGTCGTCGACGTCGGAAAGCGCGCGCTCACCGAGCGGCGCCGCGAGAAAGAGAGAGAGGAGCGCCGCGATCATCGGGCCGGCTCGATCGGTTCCAGCCCCGCGATGTCGATGAACTTCGCATCGCGGAGTCCGCCGTAGTCTTCGGGACGGCAGGTGAGGATCAGCAACTGAAGGTGCCGAGCGACGTCCTCGAAGATCCCCAAGAGACGTCGGACGCGTCCGCGGTCTGCGTGCACGAGTGGATCATCGAGAACTGCAGGGAGGCGCGTGTCTTCCGCAACGACTTCGCCGAGCCCCATGCGAACGAGCAGCGAGAGTTGGTCGCGTGTTCCAAACGAGAGGTCTTGCAGTTCGGCCAGCTGCTCCTTTCCTCGCATCGCGACGCCGGTCGGGCGGAACTGTTCGTCGAGAGTTACGCGCTCCACTTGCGGGCCGACGAGGACGCGAATGCGCGGTAGGACGCGTTCGGTGATCGGCAACATGAGCTGATTGGTCACTTCGGCGCGCGCGGCGCGGAGCTCGTCCCGCAAGAGCCGGGTTGCGTCGGCTTCGAGCTGAAGGCGCAGGGCGGCGCGCTCCGTCTCCGCGGCCTCTTCCTCCGCGTGTGCGAGAGTCGCGTACGGCGACGCGGAGAGTGCCGTCGCCAATGCCTGCTCGCGCCGGCCCAGCTCCTGACGCAGTTCTGGCAACCTGCGCGCCGCCTTTTCGAATGCCGCGCGGATTCGGCCCTCTTCGTCGGCTGGATCGCTCGTGAAGCGCGCGAACTCCTCGTTCGCGTGCGTCAAGGCGTCGCTCGCGTGCTGCAGCGCGTTGAACGCGTCGAGACGCTTCGCTTCGCGCTCCTCGTCGGTAAGCCCGTCGCCGATGAAGGCTGCGAGTTGTCCGCGGAGCTCGGCGCGCTTTGTTTCTGCCGCTGTGTGCTCCGCTCGCGATTGTTCGAGTTTGCGAGCGGCTTGCTCGACCTCACCCTCTCGCGCGCGGAGGTCGCGATCGAGCTCCGAGCGCGCCTGCTCTGCGGCGCGCTCGGCGGCCGACACATCGTGCCGCAGTGCAGCTGCATCCGGCGGTGACTCTCGCCACGTCGGTCGAGCGACGAGCAACGCGTCGCGTTTCTGCGAGTCGTGCGCGAGGTCCTCCTTGAGCTTCTCGACTGTTTCTCCCGGCCTGAGCTGTTCATCGCGGCGCGCCTGCTTCTCCTTGCGAGCGTCGAGCAGCCCTTTGTGTTTGGCGCGCCGCTCCTCGAGCTCGTTCGGGTCGCGCGACCCGAGACGTCGCGTGAGTTCGTCGACCACCTTTGTCGCCGCATGGGCCCGCTCGCGTGCCTTCGCAACGTCGTCGGCACGCCCGGAGATTTCGATCTCCGCGATGTCGCGGAGCCTCATCGAGCCGGCGCCGTCGAACGCAAACTCCCCGGTCTCGTCCGCGCCGAGCCGCACGGACTGTCTGCCGGACTCGACGTGGAGCGGAGTGATCGCGCGAATCCGAATTCGGACCTGCGTTGCCGCCAGATTCTCGACCGCGCTGCGTTCCTCGGCCAGAGCGTCCCGAAGTCGCCCGATCTCAGGTCCAGTTGGAGCGGGCGCGGCGGTGATCTGCGCTTCGAGGGCCTCGATGTCGCGAGCCAGCGCCTTCCATCGTTCGAGCCGCGGGTTCCGGTCATGGACCCCGCGAGTCGCCGCGTCGAATTCCGCAGCATCGGCCGCAGCGCGTCGCCGCTCAAGAAGCTCATCGCGCTCCGCGTTGCGAGCCTCACGCGCGCCCGCCGCACGGTCGCGCCGCTCGATCGCCGCGTTGTGGAAGTTGCGTGCCTGATCGAGGGCGATTCCCGCCGCGTGCGCGACTTCGCCTGCCCGAGCCAGTTTTTCGCCGAGGGTCCGGATGACTGCGATCTGCCTCGCCAAGTCGTCATAACGCTTCTGCGCGTCACTCTTGCTGCGCTCCGCCGTTTGCTTGCGAGCGAGCGCTTGCTTGTATTCCGCCGCATGCGGTCGAAGCGACTCGAGGTCCCGTTCGAGTTGTGCCTGCCCCCGCTCTTCCACCTCGATCGTGGCGCGCTGTTCCTCGACCCGGTGCGCGAAGTCATCGATTGCGCCGTGCGCGGAGTGCGCTGCCGCAAGCCGGCTCCTTGCGGCTTTCAAGGCTTCCTGCGCGCGGTTCAGGGGTGACCCTTCCTTGATGCGACCGGTGTCCGTGAACACGCGCGTGCACTCTTCAGCGATTCGTTCTTCGATCGAGCGCGTCACGGAGTCGACCGACACGCTCCCAACCGTCGCACGCAGCCGCTCTTCAGCCCCAGTTGAAAGGTCTGCAGTTTCGTCGAAGACGACCGCGCCCTGGGACTGGAACAGAACCTGTCCCATTCCGCGATGTGCCGGCTTGGTCGCCCCTCTCCCGGGGGCGCGACCGCCGAGAAGGTCGCGAACGAACTCGACCGCCGCGTCTCCATCCTTCCAGGCTTCGAAGCGCTCGTTCTCGCGACGAAAGAGGCGCGCTGACGGGCCTCGAAGAAACACTTTTTCGATCCGGTACTCGACGCCCTCGTGTTCGAAGTCGATCGTTACTCGGGGCGCCACTTCCGCGCCCCAAGGGACGAGTCGCTTGATCTCCTCCCCCTGACAGGCGTGGTGATCGAAGAGGCCGCGTTCCAGCGCGCCAAGAAACGTGCTCTTGCCGGTCGCATTCGGTCCGTGCAGAACCGTGATTCCAGGCGCCAGCGGCCCGATCGCGATTGGGCTGCGGAAGCAGCGCACGGACTCCAGAACGATCTGCCGCAGAATCACGCCGACACCTGCCGCGCGACCGTGACCAGGCGCGTCAAAGCGTGAAGCGCAACATCCCGGGTGGTGGGCTCGGGCGAGTTCGCTGCTTTGTGGAGCAGTCGAGCCGCCACCGTGCGCGCGATCCCGTCCGGAACCGCGGCAAGCCATGCGTCCGGGGCATCGGGTCGTGGTGAGAGACCCGCTCGGTCGAACCGCGCGAAGAGAAACCGTGCCGCGGCGGCGGTCTCGAGTTCAGCAAGGCATTCGAACCCTGTTGTTCCGAGCACGCCATCCAGAGTCATGCGCAGAAGCGTCTCGCTCGGTCGGTCGATCGCGTCGATCTCAGCTCGCAGTCGACTGACGTCCTCGTCGGTCGAAAACCGCCCCTTGCGATCCATCCACTTCAGTTTTCCAACTGGCACGACTTCGACCTCTGCCGGCGCATCGGCTCGCGAGAGCGTGACGATCAGGACGTTGCCGCTGTCGCGCTCGCCGAAGCTGGTGGGCTCGTGCGTGCCCGAGTACGCGAGCCGAGCCGTACTGGGCGATGGCTCGACCAGGGTGGAGTGCCAGTGGCCGAGTGCGAGGTAGTTGACTCCCGCACGTTCTGCGGAGAGAGGGTCGATTGGGTAGTCGTCGCCCTTCACAGGGAAGCCGTGTTCTCGCAGCGACCCGTGCGCGATGCCGATCCGAATGCGGGTGTCGCCGCCGCGCGCCGGGATGCGCTCTGTCGGATCAACCGACGAGCTCTTCGCGCGGCACGGAACTGGCAAGAGGACGGTTCCCGCGACTTCGATCGGTTCGTCGCCTCGAATGACCCGTACCCTGGGTTCCGCCTCTCGCCACGCGGGGTGAGAGAAAACCGATCCCGGCACGAGCGGGTCGTGGTTTCCGGGCAAGACGAACACGGGAGCCGCTGAGCGCAAGAGCAGGTCGACGATCCGGCGCACGACGATGGCGTCGACCGCGTTGTCCTCGAACGTGTCCCCGGCGAGAAGCACCAAGCTGACACCGCGTTCGTTGGCCAGCCGGATGACTCTCTCCGCCGATTCGATGCGCGCTTCGCGCACGACGTCGCCCTTTGCGCCCGCCTGCGCGGCGCGCATGCCGATTTGCCAGTCAGCGGTATGGAGAATCAGCACTCATCCCTCCCCGAACGAGATCGCGATGCGCATGTCCGACGAGTCTTCCAAACGATTGGAGACGGCGGACTCCCGTTTCGCAATCCCACTGGCGCGGTGCGTCAACCGTCACCCGGCGAAGCGTCTCGCGAGGGACGCCGCTTGCCGGCCGTAGCCGCCGCCGAACAGACGGAAGTGGTTCAGCAGGTGATACACGGACGTCAGCTCGGCGCGCTCGCGCCAGCCGGGAGCGAGCGGGAACTCGGCGTGGTAGGCGGCAAAGACGCGGTCGGAGAAGCCGCCGAACAGGAGCATCATCCCGAGCTCGGCCTCGCGGTGGGAGAACGACGCGGACGGGTCGATCAGCGCCGGGCGGCCGTCGGCCGCGACGACGAGGTTGCCCGACCAGAGGTCGCCGTGGATCAGCGCGCTCGGCTCGCCCGGGAACCCGAAACGCTCGAGGCGGCGCGTGAGTCGCTCGATCGCCGCGACCTCGGCGCGTTCGAGCCCGCGCTCGCGCGCGGCGCCGAGCAGCGGGGCGAGCCGTCGCTCGCGGAAGAACTCGACCCAGCTCTCGAGCCAGTGGTTGTCCTGGCGCGTGCCGCCGCAAAAGGTGTCGCACTCGAAGCCGAAGCCGCGCGGGTCAGTGGCGCGGTGGAGCTTCGCGAGGCCGCGCCCGACCGCTTCGTCGTGATCTCCGCGCGCGCGGCCGGCGCCGAGATCCTCGAGAGCGAGGAACGCGGGCGAAGCGTCGCTCACCGCGAGCACGCGCGGCACGCGCAGGGTCGTCCCCGACGCCGCGCTCGCGGCGAGCCCCGCCGCCTCCGACGCGAACTCGCCGGCAGCGGGCGCATCCGTCGTCTTCACGAACGCGCGGCCGCGCTCGCCGTGGAAGCGGAGCGCGCGGCTCACCGAGCCGCCACCGACCCGCTCGACGCGGGTGACCGCGCCGATCGCCGGCTCGAGCGCGACCGCCGCCGCGACCGCGAGCGCGCGCTCGTCCGTCATCCGGGGCGGAGCCCGCGCGCCAGCTCCGAGAGCAAGCGCTCGGAGCAGCGGTCGACCATGTCGAACACTTCCTCGAACCCACCGAGGTCGTTCGGGCCGCCGAAATAGGGATCCGGGACGTCGCCCCCCGTGACGGGGTCGTGGCTGCGGAAGAGCCGCACCTTGTCGCGGTGCTCGCGCGGGCACATCTCGAGCAGGTCTTCCAGGTTCGCGCGATCCATCGCGAGCACGTGGTCGAACGCCGCGAAGTCCGCGAGCGTCACCTGCCGCGCGCGCAGATCGGAGATGTCCACGCCGCGCCGCTTCGCCACGCGCACGGCCCGCGCATCCGGCGCCGCTCCGACGTGCCAGTCCCCGGTCCCCGCCGAATCGATCGTGAACTGCGCCGCCAGCCCGCGCGCACGCACCTGGTGGCGGAACACGCCCTCGGCGAGAGGCGAGCGGCAGATGTTCCCGAGGCAGACGAAGAGGACGGACGGCATTCGGGAGAGCGTAGCGGACGCTCGCGTCAGCTCCCGATCGTCCAGGCGACGCCGTTCGTCTGAGCGGTGTGGTGGAAGCCGGCCGCCCCCGGATCGACGAACACGTTCTGGAAGTAGAGGTGTGCGCTGCAGAGCGACGGATCGACCGGCAGCGTCGCGCTGACGTCGAGGGTCCCTGTCGCGGAGAACGGCGGCATCGGCAGCAGCGCGGCGGGTGTCACGAGCAGCGTGCCGCCGTCGAACGGCAACGCGGCCGGCGCGAGACCGACGGCGAGAAACGACGCGGCGAACGGCAGCGCGTTCGTGACCCAAAGACTGCACGACTCGCCGATCGACGGCGACCCGAGCGTCGTCAACGAAGGAACGCCGATCGTGCCGGCTTTGCCGCTTCCGTACACGGTTGCGAGCGGCAGCGATGCGTCGTTGCGCAGGAGCGAGAACGAGGAGGCGCTCCCGGAGGCGATCGCGTCCAGGTCGCCATCGCCGTCGACGTCCAGGACCGCAACACCGGAGAGGCCGGAGTCGGCGAACGCCCGGAGCGGAGCCTGCAAACCGACCTCGGCGTCCGATCGCAGGACCACGAGCGAGTCCTCTGCGGCGAAGATCGCCTCCGCACGACCATCGCGGTCGAGGTCACGAGTGAGAGCGATCGAGAGCGGCGTCCCGGAGACCGGAAACTCGACCGGCCCGGCGAGCCCCGCGATGCCGTTGCCGCGAAAGAACACGATCGTCGGGCTCCCAGCGGCGACGACGTCGCGCTTGCCGTCTCCGTCGACGTCGGCGACGGCAACCGACTTCAGCGACGATCCGACATACGCACTGGAACCACCAATAAACGCTCCGCCGGGGACGCCGAGCGACACGGAGACACGGCCGCTTGGGACGGGATAACCGCCGAAGTTCTCTGCGACCACGAGGTCGGGTCGCCCGTCGCTGTTCAGATCGCCGAGCACGAAGTCGGCGAACGTCGGTGGGGAGGTCGGCAGCGGGTAGACGTTGGTCCACACCGACGACAACCCGGAACTCGAGTTGAGCAAGACGAAGATCCCGTCGGGGCGCGCCGCGAACAAGTCGACATAGCCCTCGAGGTCGAAGTCCGCGGCGCGCAGTCGCAGGAAGTCGCCCCCCGCGCAGTTCAACGGGAGCGAGCCGAACGTTCCATCGCCTGCACCGGGGAGAACGGCGAGGCAAGCAGAGCTGTAGTTCGTTCCGATTGCGCAGAGATCCGGGGCAGAGGATCCGGCCACGTCTGCTATCACCACGTCGCGAACCGTGAACGGCATCGGGACCGCGTTCGGGGCAGAGAACCCGCCGACCCCGTCGCTTCTCCAGATCTCCACGGAGCTGGAATTCGCCCACGACACGAGGTCGTCGTGCCCGTCTCCGTCGAGATCGGCGGCCAGGAGCGCGCGGCCACTGGCGCCGACGCTGAGGAATGTCCGCGAATGGACGCCTCCCGCGGAGTCGGACAATGCGACGCAGACGGACGCATCGCCTCCCACGCTCGCGAGATCGGCGCGGCCGTCGCCGTTGAAGTCGCGAGCGACCGCGGCCCCGCCCGACCCGGCAATCGCACCGTCGGTCGTCGACGTCAGGACCAACGTCGCATCGGAAAGGACGTCGAACCGCGCGACCCCGGCGCCGGCCGCGAGGACTTCTGGCAGCCCATCGCCGTCCGAGTCCGCGATCGCCACGCACCCGGCGGTCGTGCCGGCGTAGTACTGGATGGCCGTTCCGAGCCCCGTGATCGAATCGGTTCGGAACACCGCGAGACTCTGCGAACCCGCGGTGCACACCACGTCGCCGTCGCCGTCCTGGTCGAGATCTCCGACCGCACACGAGTATCCGCCGGCGAGGCCGCGCCACGACGCCGAGAAGCCGCCGTGGCCGTCGCCGATCAGCGCGAGAGCCAGTCCGGCCCCGCAAGTGACGAGATCGAGCGTGCCGTCGGCGTTGACGTCGCCGAGCGCGGCGCGACCAGGGCCGATTCCTGGGCCGGAGATCGTTGGAGCCGTGCTGAACGCTCCGGTCCCGTCGCCCGGCAGCACGGTGATCGGCGTCGGCGAGCCGGCCAGCAGCAGGAACGCGTCCGCGTCGCCGTCGGAATCCGCATCGCCGAGAAGAACCTGCGTCGCGAATGAAGGCAGCGGGACGGGCGGTGACGGAGCCCAGGATCCAAAGGTGCCGTCGCCGTTGCCGAAACCGGTGCGCAGGAAGCCGTCGCTCCAGGAGTTCAGCAAGTCGAGGTGCCCGTCCCCATCGAGGTCCCCGGCGGCGACACCGTACGTGTCCGCCGTCGCTGGGCCTCCGAGCGCTACGAGTCGACCCGAGAAGCCGAACGCGCCACCGTTCTGGAGCAGGGTCGCCGACCGGCCGCCGATCGTGAGCAGGTCGATGCGCCCGTCCTCGTCGAAGTCGCCGCCCACGAGATCGTAGACCCACCACGGTGCATCCAGCCGCCCGTACCGCGGCAGCGGCAGAACCGGCGCGCAATCCGGCGGATCCGCGAACGTGGGCGTGGCCGAAGCGAGTGCGACGCAGGCACTGGCGAGTGCGAGCTTCATTTCGATCCCCTGAGCGTCGGTCCCGAACCTCGAACCGAACCCTATCGCGTCGCGCCCGCGGACGTCAACGCGACGAATCCGCGTCACCCTCCCCGGGTGTGCATCTCCAGCCGCGGGTCGTCGCGCAGGTCGTCGCGCGCGATCGATGCGCCGCGGGCGTGGTCGCGCAGCCGGTCCTCGGCGCCGCGGTCGGTGCGCGCGTTCCAACCGGCTTCGATCCGCTCGCGGATGCGCGCGACCGACTCGCCGGCGCGAAGCGGGGTCTTCAGGTCGATCCCGACGCGCGCGTAGAGGCAGAGGTACCACGTGCCGTCCGCGGTGAGGCGGCTGCGATCGCACTTGCCGCAGAACGGCGCGGTCGTCGACGCGATGATCCCGAACGTGGTGCCGTCGCGAAGCGCGAAGCGCTCCGCCGGCGCGGACGCGGGCGATTCGGCGGCGAGCGGCGTGACCGGGCCGAGACGCGCCGCGACGCGCGCGAGGAGCTCGTGCCGCGGCACGACCTGGGCCATCGACCAGCGCGTCGCGCCGCCGACGTCCATGTACTCGATGAAGCGCAGCTCCGCGCCGACCTCGCGCGCGAACGCGAGCAGGTCGAACATCTCGTGGTCGTTGGTGCCGCGGAGAACGACCGTGTCGAGCTTCGTCCCGGTGAAACCCGCGTCCCTCGCCGCGCGGATGCCGGCGATCACCTGCGGCTGCGCGTCGCGCCGCGTGACGGCGACGAACGTCTTCGGATCGAGCGTGTCGAGGCTGACCGTCACTCGATGCAGCCCTGCGGCGCGCAGGGCGCGCGCCTGCTCGGCGAGCAGGACGCCGTTCGTGGTGATCGCGAGGTCCTTCACGCCCCGCTTCGCGGCGAGCTTCGCGACGAGAACGTCGAGGTCGCGGCGCAGCAGCGGCTCCCCGCCGGTCAGCCGCACGCGGGACACGCCGGCTTCGACGAACGCGTCGACCAACCGATCGATCTCGTCGAACGTGAGGAGGTCGTCCTTCGGCAGCCAGGAGTATTCCGCCTCCGGCATGCAGTACGCGCAGCGCAGGTTGCACCGATCCGTGACCGAGAGCCGCAGGTTCTCGAGCGGTCGCCCGTGGCGGTCGGTGAGCTTCATGTCCGGTGCGTCACTCCACGCCGAGCGCGAGCTTGGCGTCCTCGCTCATCTTGTCCTTGTTCCACGCCGGCTCCCAGACCACTTCCACCGCGACGTCCTTCACGCCCTCGACGGCGCGCGCCTTCTTCTCGACGTCGACGGGGATCTGCTCGGCCGAAGGACAGTTGGGCGAAGTGAGCGTCATCGAGATCTTCACCGACTTGTCGCCGGCGATGTCGATGCCGTACACGAGGCCGAGCTCCCAGATGTCGACGGGGATCTCGGGGTCGTAGACCGTCTTCAGGTTGCGGATGATCTTCTCGCGCAACTCGGCGGCATCGGCCGGAGCTGCGGGCGCGCTCGCGGGACTGGGTTCGGGAGGTTCGGTCATCGCCGGGCTCTCATTCGGTCGACACGCGTCCGTCGGACTTGTCGAGCGCGGCGAGCAGCGTGTGCCACGCGAGGCTCGCGCACTTCACTCGGTTCGGGTACTCGGCGACGCCGGCGAACACCTCGAGCTTGCCGAGGTCGACGTCGGAATCGGGCGTGCGTTTGCCGGTGACGAGGTCGTGGAACGCGTCCCAGAGGCGGCCGACTTCCGCACGGTGAAGGCCTTTCGCGGCCTGGCTCATCATCGACGCCGAAGCGGTGGAGATCGCGCAGCCCTTCCCCTGGAAGGCGACGTCCGCGAGCGTCCCGTCGGGCGCGAGCTTCACCGAGACGTCGCAGCGGTCGCCGCAGAGCGGGTTGTATCCCTCGGCCGTGCGGTCGGCGCCTTCGAGCACGCGGAAGTTCCGCGGCCGCTTGCCGTGGTCGAGGATCAGCTCCTGGTAGAGGTCGCGCGTGTCCGACATCAGCCGAGCACCTCGATCACCTTCTTGACTCCGGCGGCGAGCCGATCGAGGTCTTCATTCGTGTTGTAGATCGCGAGCGACGCGCGGATCGTGGCGGGGATGTCGAAGCGGTCCATCAGCGGCTGGGTGCAGTGGTGGCCCGTGCGCACCGCGATGCCTTCGTGATCGAGCACGGTGCCGGCGTCGTGTGGGTGCACGCCGTCGATCACGAACGAGAGCACCGACGCCTTCTCCGGCGCGGTGCCGATGAGGCGGACGCGCGGGATCTCCGCGAGCCGCGCGGCGCCGTGCTCGAGCAGCTCGCGCTCGTGCTCCGCGGCGAGCTCGACGCCGACGCCATCGAGCCAGCGCAACGCGACGCCCAGGCCGATCGCGTCGGCGATGTCGGGCGTGCCGGCCTCGAACTTGTAGGGCAGCTGGTTGAACGTCGTCTTCGCGAACGTGACCGAGAGGATCATGTCGCCGCCGCCCTGCCAGGGCGGCAGTTGCTCGAGCAGCGGGCGCTTGCCGTACAGCACGCCGACACCCGTCGGCCCGTAGACCTTGTGGGACGAGAACGCGAGGAAGTCGACGTCGAGCGCGCGAACGTCGATCTTCGTGTGCGCGATCGACTGCGCGGCGTCGACGAGGACCTTCGCGCCGGCCGCGTGCGCGCGCTCGACGATGCGGGCGACGGGGTTGATCGTGCCGAGCGAGTTCGACTCGTGCACCACGGACACGAGCCTGGTGCGCGGCGAGAGCAGGCGCTCGAACTCGGGCATCACGAGCGCGCCGTCGTCGTCGATGGGCGCGACCTTCAGAACGATGCCGCGCTCGTCGGCGAGGAGCTGCCACGGAACGATGTTCGAGTGGTGCTCCATGTGGGTGATGAGGATCTCGTCGCCGCGCGAGAGCGTGCGGCCGAACGTCTGCGCGACCAGGTTGATGCTCTCGGTCGTGCCGCGCGTGAAGACGATCTCGGCGACGTCCGCGGCGTTCAAGGTCCGGCGCACGACGTCGCGCGCGCCTTCGTACGCGTCGGTTGCGCGCGACGACAGCTCGTGGACGCCGCGGTGCACGTTCGCGTTGTCGCGCGAGTAGTAGTTCGACAGCGCGTCGATGACGGCGGCGGGCTTCTGCTTGGTCGCGGCGTTGTCGAGGTAGACCAGCGGCTTGCCGTGGACGGACTGCGCGAGGATCGGGAACTGCGCGCGGATCGTTTTGACGTCGAACGCGCGGGCGGCGGCGGTCGGTGTCACGACTCGACTCCTTCGGGCTCGGCGAACTCGGCGCCGAACAGGCGGCGCAGCACGCGCTCGCGGACGGGTGCGACGTCGATGCGTGCGAGGATCTCGTTCGCGAACGCAAACGTGAGGAGGTCGCGCGCGTCGCGCTCCGCGACGCCGCGCGAGCGCAGGTAGAACAGCGGGTCGCCTTCGAGCTGGCCGATCGTCGAACCATGACGGCACTGCACGTCGTCGGCGTGGATCTCGAGGCGCGGCATGCTGTGGGCCAAAGCTGCGTCGGACAGGAGGAGGTTGTCGTTCTTCTGGGCCGCGGCGGTCTTCTGCGCGCCGGGGCGCACGACGATCGAGCCGTTGAAGACGCCGCGCGCGCGGCCGTCGAGCACACCTTTGTAGTGCTCGACGCTGGAGGTGTGCGGCACGACGTGGTCGATGCGCGTGTGGTGGTCGACGTGCTCCGCGCCGCGTGCGAAGTAGAGGCCGTCGAGGCGGCACTCGGCGCCCTCACCGAGCAGGCGCACCGAGCGATCCTCGCGGATCAGTCGGCCGCCGGTGGTGACGACGGTCGACGCGTAGCGCGCGTCGCGCTCGACGTCGGCGTCGAGCGTGGCGACGTGGAAGGCGGTGGTCTGCTCGTCGACGATCGTCACGTGATCGAGCGCGGCGCCGTCCGCGAGACGCACGCGCGCGAGGCGGTTGGTGAGCGTGGGCTCGACGCCGACGCCCGACCAGGTTTCGACCAGAGTGAGGCGCGAGCCGCGGCCCAGCTCGACGACGAGTCGTGCGTGGATCGCGTTCTTC
>CAZOLL010000058.1:0-13754 GCA_964580365.1 uncultured Phycisphaeraceae bacterium | reverse complement strand
GGGGGGGGGGGCCCCCCCCCCGGGGGGGGGGGGGGGGGCCCCGCCCGGGGGGGGGCTTCCGGGGGGGCGCCCCGGGGGGGGCCCCCCCCCCCGCCGCCGCGTCGCAAGCACGCTCGACGCCCGTCCTTCACAGATCCGTGTAAACCGGCCCCCCACCACCCTCCGGCGTGACCCAGTTGATCACCTGGTAAGGATCGGCGATGTCGCACGTCTTGCAGTGCACACAGTTGCTCGCATTGATCCGCAACTTCTTCCGCCCATCCGTCCGCTCCGGCGCATCGACCATCTCATAAACCGCCGCCGGACAGAAATGCTGGCAAGGATTGCCGAACTCCTCCGCACAAGTCGTCGCGCAGTGATTCGGATCCACGGTCACCACGAGATGACACGGCTGGTCCTCCTCGTGCACCGTCCCCGAGTTGAAGACGTCGGTGAGCTTGTCGAACGTGAGCTTGCCGTCGAACTTCGCGGCGGCCGGCGGCGCGACCTCCGTCTTCTTCTTCATGCGCGTGTGGCCCGCGTGCGCCTCGTAGCGGTCGGCGAAGCCGCGGCCCTTCGTGATCATCTGCAGGCCGAGGTCGACGAACGCCCACGGCAGGCCCTTGTCGAACGCCTGGTGGACGTTGCGGACCGAGTACAGCTCTTCCTTCACGAAGCTCGCGTTCACCGCGTCGTCGAACTGCTTCAACACCGTCGCGCTCGAGTCGCCCTTCACGAGCGCGTCGAACGCGGCGTCGGCCGCGAGCATCCCGGTCTTCAACGCCATGTGGATGCCCTTCAAGCGCGCGGGGTTCAGGTTCGAGCCCGCGTCGCCGACGATCACGCAGCCGTCGAGGTACGGCCGCGGCCGCGACCACCAGCCGCCCTCGGGGATCGTCTTCGCGCCGTAGCGCACCAGCTCGCCGTCTTTCAGCAGCTCGCGGATGAACGGGTGCGTCTTGAACTCCTGGAGTTTCTTGTGCGGATCGCTCGCGGGGTCCTGCGCGTCGAGGCCGGTGACGAAGCCGAGCGAGATGAGATCCTCGCCCATCCAGTAGGCGAACCCGCCGCCGAACGTCTTCCGGTCGAGCGGCCACCCCATCGTGTGGATCACGCGGCCCTTGTTCGCCGCGTCGCTGCCCTTCACGCGCCAGAGTTCCTTCACGCCGGTTGCATAGACCTGCGGGTTCTTCCCTTCGTCGAGGCGGAAGTCGCTCACGACCTTCTTCGTGATCGAGCCGCGCGTGCCCTCGGCGAGGATTGTCACCTTCGCTCGCACGTCGATGCCGGCCTCGAAGTTCGACTTCTTCTGGCCGTGCTTGTCGACGCCTTTGTCGCCGACGCGCACGCCGGCGATGCGTCCGTTCTCGACGAGCGGCTCGGCCGCGGGGAACGACGGGAAGATCTGCACGCCCGCGGCCTCGACCTTCTCGGCGAGCCACTTCACGAAGCGGTTGAGCGAGACGATCCGGTAGCCGACGTTGTGCAGCCACTGCGGCACGAACGGCGCCTTCACCTTGCCGCCCTTCGTGAAGAAGTACACCTCGTCCGTCGTGCACGGGATGCCGGGGCAGCCCTGAGCTTCGAAGTCGGGGATCAGCTCCGCGATCGCGCGCGGATCCATCACCGCGCCGGACAGCACGTGGTTGCCGACGGCCGCGCCCTTCTCGAGCACCGCGATCATCACCTCGTCGAGCCGTTTGCCCTGCTTCGTGCCCGCGGAGATCGCGTCGTTGTGCGCCTGGATCTTCCGCTGCAGGTGGAGCGCGGCGGCGAGGCCCGCCGGGCCGGCGCCGACGATGACGACATCGAGGTCGAGAACTTCGCGATCGGGCATGGAGCACTCTGCGCAAAGCGTCGAGAAACGTGGCGCGGAGTCTAGCGGAGCGGGATTCGTCGGTCCGCGCTCGGACCCCGGGGTCACCTGCATGCAAAGGAGGGGCTTGTCCGGCCGCCGGTCGGCTGATAATCATCCACCACATGGAACGCTCTCGTGATCTCCCCCGCGCCCTCGCGCCGGCGCTCCGGCGCGCGCTCGACGTGTTCGCCGTGGTCGTGATCGTCGGGCCGCGGCAGGTCGGCAAGTCGACGCTCGTGCGCGATCCGGCCATCGCGATGCCCGGCGCCGGCGCCAAGGAACGGCTCTACCTCACACTCGACGACCTCGACCTCCTCCACGAGGCGAAGACGAAGCCGGACCGCGTGCTCGCGCGCGCGCCGCGCGTGACTCTCGACGAAGTGCAGCGCGCGCCGGAACTCCTGCTCGCGATGAAGCGCGTCGTCGACAAGGACCGACGGCCCGGAACGTTTCTCGTCACCGGCTCCGCGGACGTGCGCGCGATGCGGCAGGTCGCGGATCTCCTGCCGGGCCGCGCCGTGTACCTGAACCTCGAGCCGATGACAGCGCCCGAACTGCGCGGCGTCGCGGACGACGACGCGCTCGAGACGTTGCTGACCGCGAAGAACGCGACCGACGCGCGCGACCGGTTCCTCGCGCGGCCGAAGCGGAGCGCGGACCTCGCGGGGCTCGTCCTGCGCGGCGGCCTGCCGGAGCCGGCGTTGCTCGCCGACGCGGACGCGCGCGACCTGTGGTTCGCGGGCTACGTGCGCTCGTGGCTCGAGCGCGGCGTGTCGGACCTCGCGGCGATCACGCAGCTCGCCGACCTGAAGCGGTTGATGGCGCACCTCGCTCCGATGACCGGCGGCGTGCTGAACCAGGCGCAGGCCGCCGTCGAGTCCGGCCTGCCGCGCACGACGGCGCACCGCTATCTCTCGGTGCTCGCGCTCGGCTTGCTCGTCGATCTCTTGCCGGCCTACTCGAGCCGCTCGCGCGTCCGCACGATCAAGGCGCCAAAGCTCTACTGGCGCGACACCGGGCTCCTCTCGCACCTGCTCGGCCTGCGCAAGAAGACCGCGCTCGACGGACATCCGCAGCGGGACGCGCTGTTCGAGAACCTCGTGCTGCAGAACCTGCGCGGCTTCGCGTCGGCGCGGCGCACGCCCCCCGACCTGTTCTGCTGGCGCACTGCCGGCGGCCGCGACGTGTCGTTCGTCGTCGAGATCGACGACCGCGTGATCCCGATCACCGTCGTGCCGGACGCTCCGGCCGCCGACGACGCGCGCCACCTCGAGGCCTTCCTCGACTACGAGGCGCGCCGCGCGCCCTACGGCGTGCTGCTGCACGGCGGCGCGGTCATCGAGACACCGGCGGCGAACGTCGTGTCGCTGCCGATCGCGATGTTGGCGTGACACAGTGATGATGGATGTGATAACGAATGTTATAACAATCGATGTTGTACAACATTCGAAACATGTGATTCCGCCTCGGCTTGCAACGACATCATCAACCGGACAACATGAAACCGCCGGCCCCGCCGCCCAACACTCCTCTGACGAAACGAGTCGTCGAGTTCGCCCAAAGTCCGGCCGGCTCCAAGTTCACCGCGGACGCCAACCGCGACTACTGGGGCTGGGAAGAAGTCCGACGACATCCGATTCCGAAAGGGATCTCCGCTGAAGACGCGTGGGCCGCGATCAGTGTCTCGCGCTGGGCAAACTCCAAATACCTGTCTCTCACCGACCTCGAGGGGAAGCCGTTCACCTACTCGGTGTTGAGCGCCGTGAGCGAGCGCCTTCACCGGTTCGACCGTCTCGCGGGATCCTTGCTCTCCGCAAGAGATGGTGATCTCGGATCGATGAGCGTGCTTCGTGATCGCGCCTTGGTGTCGTCGTTGATGGAGGAATCGATCAGCACGGCGATGATCGAAGGTGCGGTGACGACACGTCGAGTCGCGAAGGAGATGCTGCGGAACAGCCGCAGGCCCCGCACTCACGGCGAACGAATGGTCGTGAACGGGTATCGGACGATCTCGAAGCTGCGTGATGAGAAGTCACGAGACCTCGACAGCGGATTCTTGCTCGAGATCCAGGCCAGCCTGACCGAAGGCACGCTGGACGACGAGACTGCGGTCGGCAGATTCCGCGCACCGGATGAACGTGTCTGGGTCGTCGATCACGAAATCGGCATGCCGGTCTTCACGCCGCCTCCGGCCGATGCCCTCGAAGCCCGCCTCGACTTGTTGTTCCGGTTCGCTTCCGCCTCGCACGAGCGCGACGACTTCATCCATCCGCTCGTGAAAGCGTCGATCCTCCACTTCTGGATCGCCTACGAGCACCCGTTCGTCGATGGCAACGGAAGGACCGCGCGCGCGGTGCTCTATTGGTGGTTGCTCAAGCAGGGGTACGAACTCATCGAGTTCCTCTCGATCTCGCGCGTCATCCAGGCCGCGCCGGCGCGCTACTACCGCTCGTTCCTCTACAGCGAGACCTACGGAAACGATCTCACCTACTCGATCCTCAACGTGATCGACGCCGCGTTGCACGCCGTGGATGAGCTCAAGAAATACCTGCATGCGAAGCTCGTTGAGCTGAAGGCCCTCGACTCGACGCTTCGACGCGACGACGACCTGAATCACCGGCAACGGGCGCTGCTGGCGCACGCACTCCGACACCCCGACGCTCGATACACGTTCGAGTCGCACAAGAACTCACACGCGGTCTCCTACCTCACCGCCCGAAGCGACCTGCTCGCGCTTCAAGCCCGTGGATTCGTCTCGGTCGAGCGCAAGGGACGGAAGATGTTCTTTCGTCCCGCCGCCGGGATCATGCGCCGCGTTCGGCCACGCTAGAGCGGGCTTGAGAGCCGACTTCTGGGCTTTTTCCTTTCACGTCCTCCCCGCGCGCGGCTCGATCATGCGGCGTTGCCATGACCGATACCGACGGTGATCTCGCCGCGCTCGCGCGGGACGGTCGCCGCGACGCGTTCGACACGCTCGTCACGCGTCACGGCCCGGCCGTGCTTGCATTCCTGCGCCAGCTCACGGGCCGAACCGAGGACGCGCTCGACCTGTTCCAGGACACGTTCCTGCGCGCGTTCCGCGCGATCGGCCGGCTCGAGGAGCCGGCGCGGTTCAAGGCGTGGCTCGGGCGCATCGCGTTGAACTCGGCGCGCCGGCACTTCGAGCGCCGGGTGCGCGTGCCGGTCGTGTACCTCGACGACGCGAGCGCGAACGTCGAAGAGCCCGCCGCGGAAGAAAACCCGACCGACGCGCGCCTCGACCTGCCGAAGGACAAGGAACGCATGCGCGCCGCGATCGAGCGGTTGCCGCCGCGCCAGAAGACCGTGCTGTCGCTCCGACTCAACCTCGGGCTACCGTTCGCGGAGATCGCGCGGCAGCTCGGCATCCGCGAGGAGAACGCGCGCGCGCACCACTACCAAGCGCTGAAGGCGCTGAAGCGCGCGCTCGCATCCGGAGGAAACGAATGAACACGCTTTGCACGCTGGTCCGCGAGCGCCTGCCGGCGCTCGTCGAGGACGACCTGCCGCGGGGAGAAGCCGAGCTCGTGAACGCGCACCTCGCGACGTGCGCGACGTGCGCCGTCGAGCGCGACCGTGCCGGAGCATTCGTCGCCGCCGTCCGCGACGCCAACCGGGACGACGCGGCGTTCGCCGCGGCGCGCGTGCGTTTGTCAGCGTCGATCGATGCCGAATCGCGGCCGCGCGCCGTGCGGCGACTCGCGTCGGTGCCGCTCGCCGTCCGCGTGGCCGCGGTGTTGGCAATCTGCGCCGGCTCGCTCGCGTGGGCGCGCCCGCCCGTCGTCGCGCTGGACGCCGTCGCGCGCGCGACCGGCGACTTCTTCGGCTCCGTGCGCCTCTCCACCTTCGATCTCGACCACCTCACCGACGCGGCGTCGCGGGGGAGTGGTCGATGAGCTTTCTCCTGCACCTGTTCCGCTCCGCGTGCGCAGGGGCGTTCGTCGCGCTCGCGTTCTTCGGCCTCATGGTGAGCGATACGCCGACTCCCGGCCACGTCGGGCACCCGCTCGTGTTCGCGGCGTTCGGAGGCGTGTTCGGGATCGCGACCGCGGTCCTGCTCTTGATGTTCCGTGTCGGGCCGGTGGCGAAGGTCTTCATGGGCGCGTTCTGCGGCCCGCCGCTGCCGGTGATCCTGCTCACGCACTCGGTGATCGAGCAGGGCAAGGCGAAGGACCTGGGCGGCCTTGTCTTCCTCTGCATCGTGATCGGGTTGTTGGTCGGCGGACTCGACGCGAGCCGCGTCGTCCAGCGGCGCCGCGCGGTCGACGCGGCCTGACCGCGCCGCGGGCTCGTGCCGAATCGTGAGTGTGGTGCCGGGAACAGGACTTGAACCTGCACCCCCTGTGACGGGGACTAGGCCCTCAACCTAGCGCGTCTGCCAATTCCGCCATCCCGGCACGGGCACGAGCGAGGCAGTCGACTTCGAGGAAGCGCGGGATTCTAGCGGGGGTCGATGAGCGGTAAAGGACCGACCCGCACACGATCTCCGGGCGTTTCGGATCATTCGCCGAGCTTGGTCCGGATCTTCGCCCGCAGTTCGATGTTCTGCGTCGACTCGTCGATTCGCGCCGCGAGGAACGCGTCCTCGAGCAGGTCGACCCACGCGAGGCTGTCCTTCAACTCGCGCTGCTTCTCGGGGATCGTGGTCGCGCGGCGTTTCTTGTCCATCTCCGCCTTCGCGTCGTCGACCTTCTTGTCGAATCGGTCCTTCACGTCCTTCGGCATCGCCTTCCCCTTCCACGACGCGAACTCGCCGGCCCACAACTTCTCTTCGATCTCGTGCGCGGCGGCTTCCCAGTCGATCGCGGTGGCCGCGTCGGCCCACGACTCGGTCTGGTCGACGAGCACCTTCTTCAAGCCGCCCGATTCCAAGAACATCGCGACGCTTGCGAACCCTTCGAGGAAGTCGCGGCCGTTCTTGTAGATCTCGGATTCGCGCAGCGAGTGCACTTCGCGCTCCGGGAACGGCGGCCTGCCGACGCGCACCGCGCGGCCTTCGTTCGCAGAGAGCTGGATCAGGTCGGTGATCAGCTCGTGCGCCGTGCCAGCCTCGGCCGTATTCGTCGTGTCGCCATCGACGGGAAGCGACTCTGCGAACGGCGACATCACGAGCGCGAGCGTCCACGGCCCCTGCGTCTTCGAGCGGGGATCGATGATCCCGAACGAGACGTTCTTGATACCGGTGCCGATCAGGAACACGTCCTGGATCGAGCGCTGCTTCGGCTCGTCCTTCGGGAAGTGCATGACCTTCACCCACTTCTTCACGCCGTTCTCGCCGCCGCCCTTCAGCTGCGAGTGCGCCTTCATGATCGGGTAGATGAAGCCGTTGTATCCGCCGCTCTTGTTCGGATCGATTCCGGTCTGCTGCTCGAGCGCGGCGAGGTCCGGGCCCTTGTCGACCACCTGGAAGAACAGCGCCACGAGCGGCATCGGGTCCTTCGGCTCGCCGAGGTAGTTGTCGCGCTTCATCGCGAACACGACGTCTTGGCCGAGGAAGTTCGCGAGCTCCTTCGCCGCCTCGGTCGCGTCTCCGGCGCGGAAGTCGGGGCGCGCCTTGCGCACCGCCTGGATCACGCCGTCGATCAGCTCCTTCGCCGCGGGGTCGACCTCGCCGAGCCCCTTCACGATCAGCGGCAGGAACTGCCGCATGTCGACGCGCGCCGCCGCGACGAAGAACGTGTCGTCGGGCAGCACGCCCGCGACCGCGTCCATCGCCGCGCGGAGTTCGAAGGTCTTCCGGTCGTAGAACCCGGCCTCGTTCTGCCGCGCCTTGTCCTTGTCGAAGCCGAGCATCCCGCGCACGTTCAGCGTCTTGCCGAACTCGAGGTCGAGCGTGAGGTCGTCGAAGTAGCGCGGGTTGAACAGGCGCGCGAGCAGCCAGCGCGAGACCTCGCCGCGGTGCTCGAGGAAGTGCTCGTCGAACTCGCTGTTCGCGTAGAGCGCGTCGAGCTTCACGTGCGTCTGCATGCGACGCGACAGCGAATCGACGTCGACCTCCTTGCGGCGCATGCCCGCGAAGTTCTCGGCTTCGTTCGCGACCGCGGCGTTGTAGCGCAGAGCGAAGCCGAGGCTCTGCTCGCGACCGACGGAGATCAGGTCGCGCACTTCCTTCACGAGGCCGGGGCCGTCGGAGACGACGAACAGATCGAGATGGCGCCAGAGGTACAGCTTGCGCGCGGGGTCGAGCTGGATGGACAGCACGCCGTCCTGGTCCGACTCGACCTCGTACGGGATGCCGACCATGCCTCGAACGAGACTGTTCGACGCTGCCTCGAACGCGAACTTCACCCACCGAGTGCCGATGAAGACGCAGGCGGTTTCGTCGTGGTCGTAGACCTTGCGCTCTTTCAGACGGCCGAAGACGGCGACCTCACGGCCGAGCACGTCGGTGAGCGGATCGAGCACCGGGATCTGCGCGACGGCCTCGCGGATCTTCGCGACCTTCGCGGCCGGGTCCTGCGCCTTCACGATCGCGTGGTAGAGCGGCGTCTCCGCGAACTGCGCCCAGCGCCGCGTGCCCTCGATGGCGTCCCACGCGCGCGGGACCGGGAATTCCTCGGCCTCGAAGTCGCCCTCGAGCTCCCGCTTGTGCGCGAACCAGTCGATCGTGCGCGGCACCACGTACTCGAGGCGCACCGGTGCGGGACCGTCGAACGAATCGAGGTAGGAGTCCTCGAACGGGTCGAAGAAGACGAGCGTGAACGCGAAGTAGGACAACCCGATCACGAACAGGAGGGCGATCAGCACCCGTTTGGTCGTCTTCGTCACGCACGGCCTCGATTCGAAAAAGGTTGCGATTCTACGGAAGCCGAACGGGCCGCTTCCGCGCCAATCCACTCGCGCTCGGCCACCACGCCCGCCGTCCGCCCGCCGCGCTTGTCGCCGTTTCGGCCGCCTGATACCTTCCGCCGCGCCCGATCGGCCTCTCCTTCGCCGAGTCGGCCCGAGCCGAGAATGCCAGAGCGCCTCTCCAAACGCGCGCAGTCGCTGCGCCCCTCCGACACCTTCCGACTCGCGCGGCGCGCCGCGGAGCTGAAGAGCGCCGGCAAGGACGTCCTCGCGTTCGGCCTCGGCGAACCGGACTTCGACACCCCCGACCCCGTGCGCGCGGCGGCGAAAGCGGCGATCGACCGCGGCGAGACCCATTACACCGCGAACGAGGGCATCCTGCCGCTCCGGCAATCGGTCGTGCGCTGGCTTGCGAACGACCAGGGCCTCGCGTACGACCCGAACGGCGAGGTCCTGATCACGGCCGGCTCCAAGCAGGCGATCGCGCAGGCGCTGATGGCGCTCGTCGGCGACGGCGACGAAGTGCTGATCCCTTCGCCGCACTGGGTCACGTACCCGGAGCTCGTCGCGTTCTGCGGCGGCGTGGTGAAGTTCGTGAAGACCGACGCGAAGGACGGCTTCCGTCTCACGGCCGATCGAATCGAGGCCGCGCTCTCCCCTCGCTCGCGCGTCCTCGTGCTCAACACGCCGAACAACCCGACCGGCGCGGTGATCGACCCGAAAGACCTGGCCGCGATCGGCGAGCTCGTGGTCGCGCGCGACCTCTTCGTCGTTTCCGACGAGATCTACGGCGTCCTCACCTACGACGGAGTCCAGCACGCCTCGCCGGCGGCGGGGCACCCGGGGCTGCGTGCGCGCACCATCCTCTGCTCCGGCATGTCGAAGGCGTTCGCGATGACGGGCTGGCGCCTCGGCTTCGCCTGCGGCCCGCGCGAGGTGCTCGACGCGATGGACCGGATCCAGAGCCACTTCACGTCGAACGCGTCGTCGATCTCGCAACACGCCGCGCTCGCGGCGCTCGAGTCCGGCGCGGGGTCGGTCGCCGCGATGCGCGCGGAGTTCGACCGGCGCCGTCAGCTCGTGTGCGAGCGCATGCGCGGTCTCGATGGTTTCGAACTGACGCCGCCGCGCGGCGCGTTCTACGCGTTCCCGCGCATCGCCGGCCTGTACGGCCGGCGCTCGCCCGGCGGACGCGTCATCGACGGCTCGTTCGCGTTCGTCGAGGCGCTGCTCGACGAGGCGCTCGTGTCGCTCATGCCGGGCGCGATCTTCGGCGAGGACGCTTGCGTCCGCCTGTCCTACGCGGCCTCCTATGCGAGCCTCGAACGCGGGCTCGCCCGCATCGAGCAATTCGTGAAGGGCCTGTCCCGCTCGTGATTCGCGCGCGGTCGAACTCCGGCCGAACTTCCGAGGGAGAAAACGATGAGAACGGCGATGCTCCTCTTGCTGGCGCTCTCTGGCCTGACCGGCTGCGGGTCGCAGACCGTGCGCGGTCCGGAAGGCACGGCTCTGAAGATCTCGGAGCCGGCCGACGAGCTGATGCGCCGCGGCGACAACGGCCGCGTGCAGGTGTGGATCGAGCGCACCGGGTTCGCCGGCAAGATCAAGGTCCGCGTCGAGAACCTCCCGCCCGGGGTGTCGGTGCGCAACGAGTCGCTCGAGATCTCCGAGTTCGAGGATCGCATCACGTTGCTCCTGCACGCGGACTTCGACGCGCAGCTCGTGAACGACTGGCCCGTGAAGGTGTTCGCGACCTCCGAGAACGGGATCGAGGTCTCCGAATCGTTCGACGTCACGGTTCACAACCGGCAGATCCGCTGAGCGCCGGTCCGAGCGCGCGGACGACAACCGTTAGAGTGTCGTCGTGAGTTCGACCCGCAGCACGTTCCTCACGGCGTTCGTCCTCCCCGCGATCGCGTCGACGTGTGCGACGCTGATCGTCGTCACCTGCGCGATGCGCAGCCGGTATGCGCCGAGCGACGACGAGATGCAGTGGATCGCCGACGCCGCGCGGCTCATCCGCGAGAACCATGTCAGCGACGTCAGCGGACGGCAGTTGACGTGGGACGCCATCCGCGGGATGGCCGAGTCGCGCGACCGCTACTCCGATTTCGTCGACCCCGACCACGCCGCGCGCTTCCTCGAGGAGACCGAGGGCCACTACGTCGGTCTCGGTTTCAGCGTCCACGACGGCGGCGCGCCCGTCACCGTGCTGTTCGCGTTCCCCGGCTCGCCCGCCGCGGACGTCGGCCTCGAGCCGGGCGACCGCATCGTCTCGGTCGACGGCGAGGACATCACGAAGCTTCCGATCGCCGACGTCATCGATCGCATCAAGATCGAGAACGGCGAGAAGCAGCCGGTGAAGCTCGGCATCGTCCCGTGGACGAAGGAGGGCGATCCTCCCGCGCCGCGCCGCGACGTCGTCGCGATCCGCGCCGACGTCGAGAAGCCGTCCGCGGCCGACGCGTCGGTCGTCGACGTCGAGCACGGCATCGGCTACGTGCGCATCACCGGCTTCCAGCAGCACACGACTTCCGAAATGCGCGCGGCGCTGCGCGAGCTCGCCGTGCGCGACATCAAAGGGCTCGTCCTCGACCTGCGCGGCAACCGCGGCGGGCTCCTGAACGAGGCGGTCGGCGTCGCGAGCCTCTTCCTTCCCGAGAACTCGCTCGTGCTCGAGACGCAAGGTCGCGCGCCGTCCGCGTCGCAGAGCTACTTCACCAGCGCGCACGACGACCCGAAGGACGACCACCGCGACCTCCCGCTCGTGGTCCTCGTCGACGGCGAGACCGCGAGCGCGTCCGAGGTCGTGGCCGGCGCGCTGCAGGATCACCAACGCGCGTTGCTCGTCGGCGAGCGCACGTACGGGAAGGGGATGGTGCAGAACCGAATGGAGATCCCGTACGAGGTCGACGGACAGACCCGCACCGGCGTGCTGAAGGTGACGGTCTCGCGTTACGTCACGCCGACCGGCCGCTTCATCGAGAACGTCGCGGAGCCCGGCGGAGTCCTGAAGCGCGGCGGCCTCGTGCCCGACCAGATCGTCCGCATCGACGACGACACGCGCCGGGAGATCCGCCGCTGGTTCGTGTGGCGCGAGATCCCGGCCGTCGAACGCATGAAGATCGAGGCGCGCCTGCCCGACGCCGCGCGCACCCGCAACGCGCCGGCGTCGGATCCGCAGCTCTCCGCGGCACTCGACCTCCTGCTCGGCCGTCGCGTCCCGACGCGCCGCCTCGCGGACGACGGCCGCCCGTGAAGGTCCTCGGCATCGAGACTTCCTGCGACGAGACCGCCGCCGCCGTCGTCGAGGACGGCCGCCGCGTCCTGTCGGACGTCGTGAAGAGTCAGGTCGACCTGCACCGCGAGTACCGCGGCGTCGTCCCGGAGATCGCGAGCCGCAGTCACCTCGAGGTCGTGCTGCCGGTCGTGCGCGAGGCGCTCGAGCGCGCGCGCCTTTCGCCCTCCGACGTCGACCTCGTCGCCGTCACGAACCGTCCCGGCCTGATCGGCGCGCTGCTCGTCGGCGTCGCGACGGCGAAGGCGTTCGCGCTCGCGGCCGGCAAGCCGATCGTCGGCGTCGACCACGTGCTCGCCCACGTCTACGCCGCGTGGATGGACGACGAGTCGCCGCCGCCGTTGCCGTTCATCGCGCTGGTCGTCTCCGGCGGACACACTGTCATCTACCGGCACGACGATCCGTTCACGGCAGTCGAGATCGGCTCGACCGCGGACGATGCGGCGGGCGAGGCGTTCGACAAGGTGGCCGCGCTGCTCGGCCTCGGATACCCCGGCGGCCCGATCATCGACAAGATCGCGCAGGGCGGCGACGCGCGCCGCTTCCCGTTCAAGCCTCCTCTGCTGGACCCGCGCGACGAGCGCGGACTCGACTTCTCGTTCTCCGGCTTGAAGACCGCCGTGCGATACAAAGTCACCGGCGAGAACACGCGCGGCGGACAAGCACTCGCCCTCGACGAGCAGAACGTGAAAGACCTCGCCGCGAGCTTCCAGGAGGCGGCCGTCGACGCGCTCGTGACCGCGACGCTGCGCGCGGTCGATCTCTCGAACGCACGCGCCGTCGTCGTGGGCGGCGGCTGCGCCGCGAACTCGCGGCTGCGCGCGCGGCTCTCGGCCGCCTGCGCCGAGCGCGGTCTTGTCGTGAAGCTCCCGGCGATGAAGCGCTGCACCGACAACGCCGCGATGATCGCCGGGCTCGGGTACCACGATCACTTGCGTCGCGGGCCCGACTCGCTCGACCTTGACGCGTTCGCGACCGGCTCGACGGAGCTCGCCGCGCCGTGAACCCTGCCGAGCTGAAGCGCCTGCTGAAGAGCGTCGCGCGCGGCAAGACCACCCCGAAGGCGGCGCTCGCCGCGCTCGAGCACCTGCAGCACGAGGACCTCGGCTTCGCGAAGCTCGACCATCACCGCGAGCTGCGCTGCGGCTTCCCCGAAGTCGTCTTCTGCCAGGGCAAGCGCCCCGACCACTCGGCGCGCATCGCGGAGAAGCTGTTCGCGAAGTCCGAGCGCGTCCTCCTCACGCGGGTCGACGAGGCGACGTGGGCCGCCGTGCACGCGCGCGTGCCGAGCGCCGAGCGCCACGACCTCGCGCGCGCGATCACGATCCGCCGCGGCCGACGCGCGCGACCGACGGGCCTCGTCGCCGTCGTCTGCGCCGGCACCGCCGACGTCCCCGTCGCGGAGGAAGCGCGCGTCACCGCGCAGATGATGGGCGCGAAGGTCGAAACCCGATTCGACGTCGGCGTCGCGGGCCTGCACAGGATCCTCGGCGAGCGCGCCCTCCTGCGCAAAGCACGCGTGCTCGTCGTCGTCGCCGGCATGGAAGGCGCCCTCGCCAGCGTCGTCGGCGGCCTGTCGTCGCGCCCGGTGATCGCGGTGCCGACGAGCATCGGCTACGGCGCACACTGGTCGGGCCTCGCCCCGCTCCTCGCGATGATGAATTCGTGCGCCCCGAACGTGTCGGTCGTCAACATCGACAACGGATTCGGCGCGGGGTATGTCGCGGCGCTGATCAACCGGACGTGAGGGGCGTGAAGGGCGTCGTGCCCGAAACGCAGAGAACGCAGAGGACACGGAGAGCGCCACGCCCG